>JAHIOG010000036.1 GCA_018895675.1 bacterium | reverse complement strand
TCATACGTGGCGATACCCAGACCAATCACAAAACCGGAACCGGACATCCCGATATATTGTTCCGCGGAAATATTTGCGGCAATCAGGGATGCACCGATAGCCCACCAGGGCAGGGATTTGCTGGCAAGAAAGTAATCACTTGAATTCTTTTGATGTCCTTTTTTTTCTCTGGAAACCCATAATCCCAGGCTAACAATAAAAACTATATATCCGATAAAGATAACATAATCAACTATGGAAAATTTCACTTCAAAATCTCCTTATTATATCAATATTCCGTACACTGTTTAAGCCAGATAGGCAGCTGTTTCATTTCGGACTAAGGTTGACACCGGATTAGATATTCGAGTTTTGTTCTAAGCACTTAAAAGCCGATTGAGATTGAATACTTTGAAAGACCGCCGAACCTTTTCATATCGATATAACAATAATCCACTCCGATAAAAATATTATTTAAGCGTTGAGCAACACCAAATCCCAAAGTAAGTCCCTCTTCGGCATTGCTTTTAAAGAGAGAAGAATACCCGGTCCTGAGGAACAATGTTTCTTTCCATGAAAACTCTGTTCCGAGATTCAGGTATGAATTATTATTATTGGGATGCAGGGCATCCACCGCGATGGTCCACCGCCCGAAAGTATTGCTAATCGGGTCCGCCGCAAGCCCCACACTAAAGATTAATGGCAGAGGCCATTGTTTGGTTTGAAAAAGGGCCGTGATATTTTCATTATTACCGGCATTTCCGGGATCGACATCCACCGGTTGCATTAAATCCTTTCCGGTCATCTGCATTTCACCGCCAAAATTGGCAATATTCATTCCGATACGGATATTCTTGATTTGGCTTATAAATAAAAGTCCGATATCAACGGCATACGCACTGCTATGTTCATGCCAGATTTCCAGGGATATATACTTCATCGTGCCGCCGATTGAAAACCGATCAGTCAGATTAGCCGCATATGATAGTCCAACTGCCATATCCCGGGCGCCCCAACGCTCTCCGGTACCTTCCGGATTAGCTACCGTGGTTATCTCTTCTTCACCGTAATCCAACTGGTTTAAGCTAATCCCGACAGCGCTATTCCCGATTATATAAACAGCGCTGATAAAGTATTTCTCTGAGCCAACAAGCCACCCCATATGATTGACGGTAAATTCGTTTTGCTTAACCCTTGAAAGTCCTCCCGGATTCCAGTACGTAGCTGTAGAATTGTTGGCGATAGCGACAAAAGCGCCACCCATCGCCGAAGCACGCGCGCCAACCGGAATATTTAAAAATGCGGCAGCTGAAGTACCAACTTTATCCTGTGCCCATGAAATAGTAAATGATATCGTGATAAAGAGTATTGCTTTTTTAATCATCATCTATCCCGTTTCTATTTTTTTTCTGGATTAATGGAGTGTTGGAGTTTTGGAGTATTGGGTTTTTGCATCAATTCTCCATTTCTCCTGTACTCCAAATCCTGTTCTTTAATTTTTTTCATAAACTTTTATAATACTTTATTTTATTATTGCCAGCTTACCGGACTTTGATTTTCCACCTGCTTCCACTACGTAAAAATAAACACCAAAACTGGCGTCCAGACCTTCCCTTGTCCGTAAATCCCAGGTAACAGTACCGTTTTCGAAAACATCATCATGCCGGAGTTTGCGCACTAAGCTTCCATCTGCACTGTAAATATATATCCTGGCATCAGCAGGAAGATGAGTAAAATATATTACTCTTTCGCCTCTTCCTCTTACTTCATATGGCAAGGGCTTCTCAAATGAATTGGTTACAATGTAAGGATTCGGAACAACTTTTATTTTTTTCATTTTATCCGAAAGCTTATCATAATTAATGGAAGATTTTGATGCACGATAGACAAATTTGTCCTGAGAATTGAAAGGTTTGTAAAAATTAAGAAACAGGGTGTCGCCCGCTGCCGGAATTTTGCTGACTGTTTCTGGATTTTTATCCTTAAAGACAAGGCGCCATGATAATTGGGAGCCATCTGGCACCGTTAAAAACAGAATGGCAAAGTGAGAGATAGTTCCGGGGTGTTGCGGTTTATCAATAAGCCCATATTCAATTTCAATTGGATTGTCCGGTTTGGTAACATCGAATATTCGGAAATTAGTTGGTTTCTCCCTTAATGGTGATCCGGCAGTAAATATTTTGGATAAATTTGAAGATTGACAATTATATTCATCATAGAAAACCAACATGTAATCGTATGGACATCTTATACTTTTAACATCTTCCCATTCAAATTCGGTGGCTACATACTCCAGATTTTGAGCGCTGGTATCCGACCAACGGGTTGTTGTCGTATCAACAGCAATATACTTGAGATTCTGATATCTTGTGTCGAAGGATAAGCGAACACCCTTAAACACATCTCCGTTTTCAGGACCCCAGTGTGTATTTTCAAGTATGATTGTATCATTTGTAGCGGAATCGATTACAGAATAAGCCCACGCCATATTCACTTCATTTCTTACAAGGGAATCGGTAAATGTAATAAAATATGTAGCATCCTCTATTTTAACTGGATCAATGACTTCCATAAAAGGAGTTACAGATGATGTTCCGGATAATCTTTCAAGAGGAATACCTGATTCCGGCGGTTCGTAATTA
>JAHIOG010000394.1 GCA_018895675.1 bacterium | reverse complement strand
CGGCAGCCGCCGGACGCAGATAGGCGTCTTTGTGGTTAGGATTTTTTACCGCTTCATAAAATCAAATCACATCAAATAGTAGAAAATCAATTGCAGATATGATAGAAATTTTCCTGTCACCCGCCTCTATTATTTGGGTCTCGTGATTGGTTATGATATAGCCCGTGTCAGCGTTTAATTTTTCCATAGTTTTAAGCAACGAATTTATTTCTCTTTGGTATGAGCCGGAAGGTTGATGTTCCTTTAGTTCGTAGGATACCTGGAGAGGGATAGGCAAATTTTCCTTCAAGAGTATAAAATCGCACTCATAATTATTTCGATAGAAATAAATTTCACTATATTTTCTAAGCAGTTCATTGAATATGAAATTTTCGAAAACACGACCGATATTTTTTGAATGTTTAAATATTGTAGTGTACCCTAAATCCGGTAAATACACTTTTTTTTGATATAATTCTCTTTCTTTGATTGACCTTGAGAATTTGGAGATGGTAAAAACGAACATACTCTCTTCCAGCAGCGCAAAGTAATTATAGAGTGAATCTTTACTGGTGCGGATTCCGCCGGATTTTAAAAAGTTATACAATTTATTAACTGAAAAAAGGGTAGCGTAATTTTCCAGAATATAATTGATAAGGAACTTTAGCATATATGTATTTTTAATGGCATATCTCTCGGCAATATCTCTGAATACAATGCTGTTGATATATTCCTGAAGAACCCATTGTCTTTCGATATTTGAAAGATGCAGTGTTTCAGGAAATCCGCCTTGTTCCAGGTATCTGTCCAGCCAATGTAAAAGCGTAGCTCTCTGTTTGGAGTCATAGCGGTCGTTAGGCTGGACATTTTCATGGTTAAATGCCAAAAACTCTTTGAATGACAGGGGTAACAGCATGAATGAAAGTGTGCGTCCTCTCAGTTCAGTAGCGATTTCACGGGATAATAAACGAGCATTTGAGCCGGTAATGAAAACCGGATATTTAAGATCGACCAATTTACGAATCCATTTGCTCCAGTTTTCAATATTCTGAATTTCATCGAGAAAAAGAACCGGTATATTTTCAGGAAAAAGTTCATAATAGGAATTCAAAATCAGGTCGAGATCGCTAGCTTTCAGATCGAGCAGCCTGTTATCCTCAAAATTAACATAAATGATATCTTCAATCTTCCAGGTACCGGCCTTTAAATGTTTGCTTATCAAGTAAAACAGATAATAGGTTTTACCGGCTCTCCTCGGACCGTAGATAGTTATAGCTTTATCCTTGCTTAGATGAACAGGCACATCCAGCGATCTTGGAAACGGAGAAAGTTGTTGGAATTGCCGCTGAAAGCTTAAAATAATATCTTTTATTAAATCTTTCATAATTTCTTCTTTACAAGGAAAAGAATGCTATATTCTTCCTTGTATGTAAGGAAAATATGGGTAGTCGGCGGTTGGAGCGAAAGTCCACTTTTTCCAATATACGGTTCAGATTGCTTGAATCGGTCATATCGCCATAGTGTAAGAATAATTTTTCACCATATATTTCAGGATTGTTAAACAGGTGGTCGATTCTGCCGGTGTTAAATGAACTGCGGCGGCGGATGATGCCGTGGACTACGTAGCCTTTTTCAAGGAGGAGTTCGGATTTGTCCACTAATTACACAAATTGACACGAAATGTTTTTTTTATTTCCTGTCCACTAATTATCTCGAAGAGACTCCTTCCCCGAAGGGGATCCTTTGGATCGGAGCACAATTTTCACTAATTCTTTTTATAGTCCGTCAAAAGCCGGATCTACGACCGGATCTATCGATTTTTTTATACTCGTTTCCTTTTTTCGTCAGTCGGTATTTCTGGTTTTTACTTTTTGGTTTATCCGGTATGGTCATTTCGATGAGATTGTTATCCAATGCCGGTTTTACATGTCGTTTGTAATTATCAAAATGATTTTTAAGTCCTAAATATAGTAATATTTCTTCTCTGGATTTAGGCGTTGAGCAAAATCTAAGAATTGAAACAACTTGGTCGTTAACTTGGTCGCTGACTTGGTCGTTCTCGATTGCTTCGACATAGTTTTTCTTAACAAATTTGACTCTAAATGCCATACCGGGTTCTTTCCATTGGAGACCGATTTCCGGATATTTTTGCAGTTCATTGAAAATAATCCTTAATCCGTTACCCCATTGTTCGATAATGCCCAAACGTTTAAAGACAGGCGCTAATACTTTATTCCGAATGTCTGACTGTCCAGATTCCATATCATCAAAATCGACCGTAGGAGGGAGTTTTCCGGGACTTGTAATTTCAATTTTATCATCAAAAACGGCAATTTTAATACAGTAAGGGAATAATCGCGATGGATGACGGCATTTACCCCGTTAGATAAAATTACTTTTCAGAAAATTCATTGACATCTACACAATTATCTATCTAACGGGGTGAACCCCATTAGATAATTCTTCATCCTGGATTTTAAATACCTCTTTCCCCAGGAAGTTTTTAGATACTTTTCTCTGTGGGTTGCATCTTGCTGGTTTACACATGCCTCGTAATAAATTAACTGAAATGGTCTTCTGTTCTTTGTATAAAACACCTTTCCGTTATTATGCTCATTTAACCTGTTTTCTATTTCTTTTGTATAGCCTACATAAAGGTTATTATCAATAAGACTCTTTAATACATAGACATAATACATTTTAACAATATCTAACGGGGTGAAGAATTACTTCACGAATGGCAATAACAGGGTATTCCCACCGGTCGGTGCGGTACAAACCGGAATAATCAACCGAACTTTCGGAAATATGGCGTAATACGAATTGATAGGCATACTCTGATTGCTGGTAAAGACTTACATCTATAGATTTTTGGTCAATGAAATTGCCCGGAACAGTGCCTTTAAACCTGGCGCATTCAATTTTTGCATAGGGGAAAAGATATTTCCTTTGTTCATCATCCGACAATAGGATAAGGGCATAGGTTGGAATGTTTTTACCCTGTTCTGTCTGAACTAAATTCAGTTTTCTGATCACTTGCTCAGTTAGTATTTCGCCTGTTTTTTCAAGGAAAAATTCTTTAAATGAATCTAAATTGATCCGGTCTGCTGTTTTAACGTATGAGTATTCACTGTCGAAGGAAATATTTCTTTTCTGCCGTTCAAGTTCTGCAATCATTTCGACTGATGCAAGGCGATTTGATGAGCCCACTCGTATGTACGTTCCCTCATGAATATTTTTATTTTTCAGGTGATAGGTTAGATTACTGCCTTTGTAAATAACAGTTTTGAGAATATGTTTGTTTTCGTGGGTTAAGAATGATATTTCAGGCAGGATAAGCGGCTCACAGTTGTCGTGAATAATGTTGCTGATTTTTTCTTCCAGAGCGATAAGCATATTTTCATCCACACCAACTACTTCCCGTGGATTATCTTTTATCCCAAGATACAACTCACCTCCGGCATCGTTGGCAAAGCTAATAATGGTTTTTGCCAGTTCAGCGTTAGACGGAAGGACTTCTTTAAATTCCAGTTTACGACCTTCAGGTTGTTTGAGTATATCGATGATTTTGGACATTAGTTTTTAACGAACGATGTGAGAGCGCTATGATTTTTATTGTGAAGAACTTTGCAGAGATGGTCTATTCTCTTCGTATTGAATGTTGATGCTCGGCGGATGATGTGGTGGACGATCCCGCCTCGAAGAGATCCCTTATATATTAAAAGAGATGCAGAAGAATAGAATAAATAACAAAAAAAAGAAAGGAATAATAAAGCCTCCAAATTTGTATATTGTCAGAAGAGAAGGTGAGATCCCTGGGCTTACCTCGAAGAGGTCCCGTTGGGAGAGCCCGTCCCAAAGTATCTTCCTTCTGCCAGGTAGAGGTCGAGGAATAACATGGTTCGAAGAAACCGAATTTATAAGAGTGTTTATGCCTGGCAAAATTACAAATCAACTAAATGAGGAGGTCATTAATGAATGAATATTTTTTAGGTATTGATGCAAGTAAGGGATATGCTGATTTTGTACTTTTGGATTCACAAAAAGTTACAGTTGAAGAAAATTACCAAATAGACGATACTTTTAAAGGACATGGTATATTGTATGAAATACTGTTCCAGTTTGTACAAGGACATCCGGATTCTATTGTTTATGCAGGTATAGTCTCACAGAGATCCCGTTGGGAAAAGCACCGGTGGATATGAGAATAATTGGTATCATTCTTTGAGAAGATTTCAAAAAGACATTCCAATTCAAGTTGCCAGATTAAATCCATTTAGCGTTAGTCATACAGGTAAAGCAGAGATGAATAGAAATATTACGGATAAGATAAGCGCTAAAAACATAGCGATTCACCTGATTAATCATCGAGATAAGATTGACTATGAAGAGGATGATATTTTTTCCAGTTTTAAAAGGACATGGACTTATCTGAGGCTGCTGAAAAAACAGAGAACCCAATTGCTAAATCAACTTGATCCGCTTATGTATTCAGCACATCCCCATCTGCAACAATATTGCCGGGAAGGAACTCGCCAGTGGATTTTAAAATTAGTGCGGCGCTATCCCACAGCAAAACATTTATCCCGAGCCAGAATAAAAGGCGTCACAAAGATTCCATATATTTCTCAGGAAAGAGCACATGAACTTATTGAAGGGGCAAAATACACAACCGCTTCAGCAACAGATGATATTATGGCTAAGCTGATAAAAAGTATCACGATAAAAATATTAGATTTGGATAAAGAGATTAATCAGCAAATAAAAGTTTTAGAACAAAATTGTGACTTACCGGAAGTTGAGTTGTTAAAATCATTTATTGGCATAGGTACTTATTCCGCAGTTGGCTTAGCAATTGAAATTGGAGCAAAAGAGAGATTCCCGACTAAAAAACACCTGGCGTCATTTTTTGGGCTTCATCCGAAATTTAAGATGAGCGGTGATGGTGTTAAATATATTGGGATGAGCAAAAAGGGTCGTAGAGTTCCAAGGGAAATATTATTCAATGTTGCAAAATCAGCTATTAATACAAATCCTTATATCGGCAAAATATATGCTGAGTACGTTGCTAATGGTAAAAATAAAATGGCTGCTATTGTCCCAACAGGGACTCCTGATGGAGGAATAATAATGCACAAAATTCTGCGAATAATCTATGGAATGCTAAAAACCAACACTCCGTATAATTTTGAGATTGACAGTTCAAACCGGATAAAAACACACGTTATGAAAAAAGATTTATCATTTAACGATAGCAGCCGTCGTTATCAAGCGTTTGATCCCAAAGCGCCAATATCCAGGCGACAAAACAAAAGAAGAAAAGAGCGAGAGGAAGCCCATAATGTGTTTACATTAAGTTCGGGCTTATCCCCCGCCCTTGGCGGGTATCCACCCCGCTCACTAAAAAGAAGGTAAATAGTATTGCTGTTTAAATCAAACAAAATATTTTGAATTCTTGAGTTGACTTTCATCGGAATAACTTTGGGAAAGGGATGCCTCTGGCATGTAGCCTTTTTGTTTCTTTTGTCCACGAATGACACGGAATATTTTTAACTACGAATTATCCGTCAGTTGCCGGATGCCTTTGGCACACAGATTACACTAATTATTTTTTTATTATTTTTCACCTCTGAGGCGCATAGACGCTAAGTTTTTTTATTATTCTTCACCGCTGAGGCGCTAAGTTTCTTTATTATTCTTCACCGCAGAGGCGCTAAGTTTTTTAAGGTTATGGGGGGTATAAGGGTATTCCCATATTTTCCTTATTTCCCTTTAATCCTCTTGCTCCGTAGGAAGAATAGCTATAAGGTTAGTAAGAACAAGTTTCAATTTCATTAATTTTAAATAATTGTTTATCGCCTGTTATCAATGTGGCGCTGAAGTTATATGCAGAGCCGGCAATAATTGCATCGGGCAGCTTTATGGAATATTTTTTCCTTAATGTAATAATTGTTGTAATAAGGTTTTCGTCTTCATAGTCTAAATTTACTATTTCAACCCTGTTTAAAAACTTCTCAAAAATAGATTTATCGGCATCTGATAGCTCTGGAAATATTAGAAACTCCTCCAAAGGAGTCTCTATGAGGCAAGCACGAAATAACGGAAACACCAATCCATTCTGCTTTATACAAAATGTTATTTAGTTTGCTATTTTTCTTTTGAAGTAGAAATACTATTGCGTTTGTATCTAATAGATATCTATTCCCATTCATTTCTCAGGTCTCTTTGCTGTTTTACCGCATCTCCATGCCATTCAAGTTTGCCTGATAAATCTTTGAAATCATACTTTTTCTTCGATTCATGTGGCAAAATTAATATTTCAACTTCATTCTTTGCGAAACCAGGGGGAATCGTGAGAACTACTTTATTGTTTTTAATTTTTTTTATTTCTCTTAAAGCTTTCATTATATCCTCAATATTTAACCATTACAAGTTATAAAATTTCTTGTTTAAAATCTATTTTCTTTTCACAAAGGGCGCTAAGGTTTTTTCCGTTTGTGGGATTTCCTGTACTTTGCCATAGAGTTCACTGGTGGATGCCTGGTAGAATTTTGTTTTTAATCCAACTTCTTTTATCGCATCTAAAAATCGGAGTACTCCAACGCCATCGACTTCTGCCGTATATTCAGGAACTTCAAAAGAGACTTTTACATGGCTCTGTGCTCCAAGGTT
>JAHIOG010000035.1 GCA_018895675.1 bacterium | reverse complement strand
GTTCAACAAGTAAATCTTCTTTTGTTACGCCGGATTTTACTTCTGCATTAATGCCATCGCTTAAACCGATTTCAATTTGACATTTGGAAACTGTTCCGGTAGTTGTATCTTCCACTTCAACAAATACAGAATCATTTTCAAAGGTTAGAAGTCTTTCGGGAATTGTCAGAACATCTTCCACTTTATTAAGAATAATTTTGGCGTTGGCAGAATATCCTGCTCTTAGTTCAATACCGCGATCATCCACGATTTCTATTTCAATATCAAAAACTGTAGCGTTATCTTCTTTTCTGGCTTTTGGAGAAATACGAATTACTTCTCCTTGAATGGATTTTCCCGGTAAAGCGCCGATTTCCAGTTCAGCCAAAACTCCAACACTTACTTTTCCTACATCAATTTCATCAATTGTTCCACGGAAAATAAGCTGATTCATATCAGCAAAAGTAAATAAAGGAGTTCCCGACTGGTAAGAAGTAAGCGGTACTACAGGATCACCAATATTGATAAATTTTTCAAGTACAGTGCCAGTGATAGGAGATTTGACAACACTTTCAACTTCTCCGGTAAAACCTTTTTCAATAAGTGCCAGTCTATCTTCGTTTAAATTTTTCTGTAATTGAGCCTCTTCAAATTTTAATTCATCAGATTCGAATTCAAGCTTAGAAATTAATTTTTTTTCTAATAATTCCCTTTTTCGTTCATATATGACTTTAGCATTTTTATAGGCTATATCTGTCAGTTCCACACTTCTTCTTGCTTCAGTCAATTCTCTGGGTGTTGGATCGGGCTTAATTTTTACAATAATATCACCTTTATTTACATGGTCACCAACTTCTATATATTTTTCAATTACAATACCTGGAATTTTGGATTTGACCTGAATTTCATTTAGTGGAGTAATAGTACCAATAGCGAGTGCTTCTTCTACTATTGTACCTTTTCCCAATATAAGCGTTTTATAGCTTTTATTATTTTTTAAGTCTTTATTTGCCATTACTTGTTTTGTTACTACCCCAACAGCAACCAGAACAGCAACAGTAATCAGGACTATTTTCCATCTTTTCATTTTAATCACCTTTATTTAATTTCGTTTTTTTTCTACATACTATTAGATAGACACTAAAAAAAATATTAGTGTTGTCATAAATTTTTTAGACTGCAACTTTTTATCAAACATACATAGAATTGTATATTTTAATTATCAAAAATTTAGGAGAAATCTTGTTTTGGTATTAGTAGTATAAATTCATTCTGTAAAAAGGTTATGTGGAACTTACAGTTTATAATATCAGAGGTGAAAGAGTCAAAACTCTTATAAAGGGATTTCAGGAAGTGGGATCGTACCAATTGAATTCTTGTTCCGGGGCTTTGCTCCGGAACAGACTATCCGTATTGGTTGCAGAGCAAGAGCCCTGCAACCAGAATAAGACGGTTTTTTTCAAGACTAACTTTGCGAAAGTTTTTCATGAGAATTCTATGATGTTTTTGAGCTCTGTACTATTCATTGGGTGAACTTTCGCAAAGTTATAGTGAAGGGAACTTCGGAGCCACCGGCTTCACAATAACACTTTTCGTGAACTTCGTAAACACTCTGCCCGGCGGCATATCCTTGCGTTTCCAGATATATTTGCGTTTGGTGTAGATCACCGGCGCCACGCCGGAGTGTTTGGCTTTACTGTAGAATGCGGCAATCCCGGCGGCGGTTTCGATGATGTTGTTCGGCAGCGATTCCTGGCGGGTGGGATTGCGGACGATGACGTGGGAGCCGGGACCGTGTTCGGCATGGAACCAGAAATCATCAGGCTTGGCATGCTTGAAACTGAGCAGGTCGTTATCTTTGGCGCTTTTACCGACGAGGATGGTGTATTTTCCTGTTGTAAAGGAATAGTAAGGCAGTCGCGCCGCTACATCAGCGGCGGCTTTCTGTTCGAGCAGTTCTTTAGGTATGGATGCTTTGATATTTCGGAGTGTCTTTAAATCTTGACAGGATTCCACTTCTCCGATCCAGACGGCAATGCGCTTAATGGAGTTCCCGGTGGTTTCGATCGTTTGTTTTAGTTGTTCTCTGGATTTCTCGGCAATCTTGCTTTTTTCGTAATATTTATTGGCATTTTCCGACGCCGACAGTTTGGGATTCAGGAGAATGGTTATATCTTCGTCGGGATTATCAAGTTTTGGAAGAGTAATGGATAACAGGCGCTTGTCGATCCGATGGAGATTCGCCAGGATTGTATCCGCCCAATTTCGGTAATTGTCAGTGGTTGGAAGTTTCGCCAACTCTTTTTCCTGTTTCGCTGATTTGCGCTGGATGAGCTGAAGATTGTTCTGGAGCCGGCGGAGCAGGAAACGGCGGGTCTCGCTGAAGACATTTGTCCGGTAAAAATGGGAGATAAAAAATCTTGTCGCTTCGGCAACGGATTCAAATTTCCGGAATGGTGAACCGGAGATATGACGAAGTTCCACGAGGGAAAACAGCGGCGGGTCGGTTTCATAGACATAAACGGATTTCTCAATGATTTCCGAAGAAATGCCCGAATATTCCTGAAAGAGTTGTTGGCTCTGTGGGGTCGTCAGATTTGTAGTCAGGGTCTTTTCTCCGATTCCGCTGCGGTGGCAAATCTCCCGGATAAGGGTTTGCGAATAAATAGATAACGGAGCCAGGGAAAAGAACTTGGTCGGCGCTTTGTCCGGATGTTGGGTAAGCAATTGGCGGAAAGCCGGTTCGTCGACAGGTGGAATATCTGAACGTGTGAAATCGGCGATGTCAAGCTCAGGCGCGGATCGGGCTTTTTTGAAAGAGCCGGCGACTTCGAGGTTTTTGTTCAGATAAAATACATTGCCGTTAATGCCATATAACCGAAACAGCAGATAACCCATGTCGTGCTGCAATTCGATCAATACCTGGCGGTCAGAGTGATGCCGGCGGACATTTGCGACCGATATGCCGGCGAGGTCTTTCAGGATCGATACTTTTCGTTTTGGACGGGGAGCCTGTTCTTCGAATGTCATATAGGGCAGCGGCGCCCGGAAATTGCAGTGGATATCTTCGATAGTATCACAATTTCGGAGGGTAATATGGAGTTCATCTTTTCGAAAGGTAAAGATGTCACCGATCACCGCGCCGGGCAGAATTTCATTGAGATGTCGGGCTAAAGCGGCAATGTGGAAGCGGCTGTTGAACATGCCGGAAAATACGGAAGCGAAAGATAAAATCAAAAAGTTTCACACAGTCAGGTCTGAGGACCTGACAGAACACGAAATCTTCGCGAGTCTGACAGCCGCCGGATGCAGTTCCCTTTAGTTAAACAGATTGCTTCTCCTGCAAAGGCAGTATTTCAACGATAAGTGATGGAATAAATCTGTTGAGGAAAATGGTTTATAATAGTGCAGTCGGTTTTATGTTATTCTGCTTGAATATCAAAAACTGTCATCACACCAAAATGGTCGGAAGGATGAAGTCCTTTTTTAATTGTGTTCAAAACAACTTCGGATCTGATTATCTTCAATGACTTCCCTTTTGAAAATATATAGTCGATACGATCCCGGCGGGTGTTTTCTTCATTCGGTTGATCTTTAAGATAATGCTTCTGAATATTGCTATTCAGGTATTCGTCCCAGCTGTAACCCGGATCATCATTGACAGCTGGATATGTGTCGATAAATCCGGCGTTTAGCAATAATCCAACGGGTTCCGAATGGCTCAGATCATTAAAATCGCCCATTAAAATCACCGGGTTTTTACCGGTAATCTTGTCGATAAAATCGATGGTTTTTCCGGCTTCATCTAATCGCCAGATTTTACCTTTGACAGCCTCATCAATAGTTTTTAGAAATTCTTCACCGTCAAGCGATCCCTCAAGATACTGATCGGTCAGCGGTATCAGGGTTTTCCGGTCGGCGAACTTTGAGGCGTGCCAGTGAGTGTTGAATATGTATATCTTTTTCCCGTTTACAATAATTGACGCTGCTATAATCTGGGTAGCGTCGGCAAAATGGCAGGTAAAGAAATTGCCCACATGACCGCCGGAAAGTTGTTTGCGTCCTTCATTTTTCAATTGAAGATGTTTTTTTACCAGGATAACATCGCCTTCGCGGAGATTCAGCGGCAATCCTAAAGGTCCCATCCGCAATCCTCCTAGACCGACATGAAACACCATATCGTATCCCAGATCACGGGCGATGCGACGCCCATAATGGGGCAGTTTGTTGGCTTCATTTAGTGCAATAACATCGGGATCGAGGGATTTTAATTGGTCGATAAGCAATTGATAACGCTGCTCGCGGATTTCATTTGGTTCGTATTCACCCATTTTCAGCGAACCGATATAATCCAGTCCTGACCAGACATTAATAGTGACAACTTTCAACGGTTCGGCAACGATAAAAATCGGGAATAATAAAATAAGGTATTTTAATCCTACTACGTAACTTAAAAATTTAATATACCAAATGTAGTATTTATCCCGACGTGCGGGACTAGTTGGAACTATATATCGTATCATATCTCCCAAATGACGTTGTAGGGTTAATTTACTCTTCATCATGACCTCAGGTGTTG
>JAHIOG010000393.1 GCA_018895675.1 bacterium | reverse complement strand
CGACGCCAAATCTCATTCATCTACCTCTTTGAGTTCATATCTGTACTTTTGGATTACCGGATTTGATAAAATCTTATCACATATTTCTTTGGTGAGCGATTCGGCGTCTTCCTTATTCAAAGTCTTATCAAATTGAACCTCAAAATAACGTCCCGCTTCAACCGCCTGTATATGCCGGTAACCAAGATTCCCCAGCGCGTGTTGAATCGTTTTTGCCTCCGGATCAAGAATACCCGGTTTATAGGTTACCACTATCTTGGCTTTCCACATGATTATTTACCCTTTCGTCGCAAGGAAAAAGATATTCGAGGTTCTTCATATCCAACAATCCATGCCAGTAGATGGCTTATAACAAACATTCCCATAAGTGGAAAGATTACATAGCCTCTGAAAATTATTATTAGTGCGGCTGACAGGATGATAAACAGACTCTTGATAATACTGTTACGTCCGTTATTAAAAGTTATCTGAAGTTTAGAAATAAATCGAATATTACTGACCATCATAAAAGATAATACCATCACCAATGGCAAGGCTATTTTCGGATCGCCGTAATTGCCAAACAATGAATGGCTGAACCAGATATAAGAACCGATGGTCACTGCTGCCACCGGAACCGGCAGACCGGTAAAATACGACTTCTTTTCGGGTGTGGCTGTCAGATTAAAACGGGCTAATCGAATACCGCCGAACAGAAGGGGGAAAAAACTGATCAATGCGCCGATAAATCCAATATCGGAAACAAAGAGTGTATTGACCAGTAGCGACGGCGCCACGCAAAAGGATACAATATCAGCCAGTGAATCAAATTCGATCCCAAAATCCGTCTGCTGATGCAGCAAGCGCGCAACCATACCATCCAGCGAATCAAAAACCGCAGCCGCCATGATTAGTACGACGGCGGTGATATAACGCCCCTGACTTATTTGTAAAATAGCCAGAAACCCTGAAAACATATTCAAGATTGTAAAGATACTAGGTATAAACGATCGTCTCATTTTCATTCAAATTCTCCAATCACACTATATCCGGCGGTAACCTTATCGCCGATCCTAACTTTCAAATTAACTGTCTCGGAAACCAGCAGATCAACCCGCGATCCAAACATGATCAATCCAAAGCGCTGCCCGGTTTTCACCTGGTCGTTCACCTTTAAATAAGAAACAATGCGACGCGCTATTAGCCCGGCAACCTGAGTAAATTTCAGCTTTATCTTTCCACTATCCAGTTCAATTGTGTTCCTTTCATTTTCAAAAGAGGTTTCCGGCTTCATCGCCGGTAAAAAACGACCTTTTGAATAGTCGACGCTTCGTACGGTTCCACTGAGAGGAATACGATTAACATGAACATTTAAAAGTGACATAAATATCGAAACCCGTGTAGCCTTACCCACAAACTCATCATTTTCAGGGCAAATAGCAACCACTTTCCCATCTGCCGGCGAAATGATCAGATTCTTCCCGGTGGGAGTAGCACGCTCGGGATCACGGAAAAACCCCAGGGAAAACAGGAAAAAGGCGAAAGCAAGCCAGAAGCAGATTATCAATATATTCTTCTCGAAATAGATTCCCGCAATCAACAGAATGAATGCCAGCACAAAGGCTGGGAGTATAATTTTTAAACCTTCCCGCGCAATCATCAGGATTTCCCCGCAATACGGTTCATCATTTCGTTATAAGTTTTTTCAACATCTCCCAGATCCTGGCGAAAACGGTCCTTATCCAGTTTGCGATTTGTGCCTTTTTCCCAAAAACGACAAGTGTCGGGAGATATCTCGTCCGCCAAAATGATTTTTTTCTTAAAACGGCCAAATTCCAGTTTGAAATCTACCAGCTTAATATCAATCGAGTCAAAGAACTCCTGCAGGATTTTATTGATCTTCAATGCCTGCTCGCGCATGATCGCCAGTTCTTCACGGGTAGCCAACTCCATTGCCGTCACGTGATCATCGTTCATCAGCGGATCATGCAGGGCATCGTCCTTATAGTACAGTTCAACGATAGGCGTTCCAAACACAATACCTTCATCCACGCCATAGCGTTTGCACAAACTGCCTGTAGAAATATTCCTGACGACGACTTCGACAGGAACGATGTTTACATTCTTCACCAGCATTTCATTATCCGACAGTTTCCGGACAAAATGGGAATCAATTCCATGCTGTTTGAGTAAATCGAAAAGATTGCAACTAATCTTATTATTGGCAACTCCTTTTCCAACGATCGTACCTTTCTTTATACCATCGAATGCAGTGGCGTCGTCTTTAAAATATTGTATCAGCAAATTCAGATCATCGGTTTGATAAAGAATTTTGGCTTTGCCTTCGTAGAGTTTTTTTCCTTTTTCCATATTAATCCTCTTTTTCAAATTTGCGATAAATAGTCGCTACCCGTTCTAATAATTCATCATAATTAAACAATCGTTCGATTTCCCCGTAACCAAGATATTCATTGATATTATCGTCTGCCATGACCAGCCCTTTAAAATCTTCCCCTTCATTCCAGGCTTCCATGGCATTTTTCTGAACCAGCTGATAGGCTTTTTCCCGGGAAAGTCCCTTGTTCACCAGCGCCAGTAATAGTTCTTGTGAAAATATCAATCCCCCGGTGCGTTCCAGGTTTTTACGCATATTATCCGGATAGACTCTGAGATTTTGCAGGACTTTGATTGTTTCAGCAAGAATAAAATCAATGCAGATACAACTGTCGGGCAGAATCACCCGTTCAGCCGACGAATGGGATATATCCCGCTCATGCCACAGCGCAACGTTTTCCATTGCGGTTATCATATAGCCGCGCAGCAAACGCGCCATCCCGCAGATGCGTTCTGACAAAATCGGATTGCGTTTGTGAGGCATTGCCGAGGATCCTTTCTGCCCCTTGCTGAAGTACTCTTCGGCTTCCAGCACTTCCGTGCGTTGCAGGTGACGAATTTCCAAAGCAATCTTTTCCAGCGTCGCCGCGATCAGCGCCAGAGTTGACACAAAGCAGGCATGACGATCCCGCTGGACAATCTGATTACTTATCGGCGCTGCCGTTAATCCAAGATTCTCACAAACCCGGGTTTCCACAATCGGATCAATATGCTGGTAAGTTCCCACTGCTCCGGAGATTTTACCCGTTTTTACATCTCCAAGCGCCTGTTCAAAACGATTTAGATGACGGCGGATTTCTTCTCTCCAAATAAGAAACTTGAGTCCGAAGGTTATTGGCTCCGCATGAACTCCGTGAGTTCTGCCGATCATCAAATAATTCTTATATTCAAGCGCCTTTTCGCCAAGCACTTCAATGAGCGATTTCAGTTGTTCGGCAATCAATTCACCGGCTTCAGCCATTTGCAGCGCCAGCGCAGTGTCAAGCAAATCCGATGAGGTCATTCCTTTATGAATAAACCGTGATGATGGACCTACGTATTCCCCTACATTGGTCAGAAAGGCAATGACATCATGTTTGACTTTCTGCTCGATCTCCAGAATTCGCTCTACTGAGAAGTCGGCTTTTTGATCGATGGCGCGCCAGTCTTTTTCAGGGATTAATCCACGCTCAAACTGTACTTTACAGACCTCCCGTTCGACCTTCCACCAGCAGCGAAATTTATGCTGTTCAGTCCAGATCGCACCCATTTGCGGGCGTGTGTAACGTTCAATCATTATTTACCTAACTCCAAATTTACGTCCATGGTTTTGGATCCACGGATGATCTTCAGTGTTATAACATCGCCTGCTTTCAGGAAATTTTCCTGAATCTCCCCGATGATCTCATTGTCCGTATTGACATTTTTACCATTGATCTGTTTAATCACATCGCCAACTTTAATCCCGGCACGGTGAGCCGAGCTGCCCCGTTCCACCTCTGTCACAATTACTCCACTGGTGGAATTGAGATTCAAATAGCGCGCCAAAAAGCGATCGATATTCTGAACCGATAAACCGGTACGGAATGTTCTGTCAATTTTTCCATATCGCTTTAATTCTTCTATTATTGTTGCAACCCGCTTCACCGGTACGGCAAATCCGACACCCACCGAGCCTTCGCTGTAGGTATTGCCGGTAAAGATAAAGGTATTAATCCCGATAACCTCGCCGTTTGAATTAATCAACGGGCCACCGCTATTCCCGGTATTAATTGAAGCATCGGTCTGGATCATATCCTGGTAGATCTTGCCACTCTGCTGACGTCCGAAATCCAGGTTTTTAGCGGATACAATCCCGATTGTGGCAGTAGGCTTGAAATTGACATTGAACAGTCCAAAGGGATTTCCCAGCGCAACGACCCATTCGCCAATGATGACAGCATCGGAATCACCAAATTTCGCGTAGGGGAAATCTTTGCCATTAATTTTCAACAGGGCAATATCCGAGATATTGTCGATGCCGATCTGCTTTGCTTTAAATTCCTGACCGCCTATCAAGGTAACGACGATCTCTTCGGCGCCTTCGACTAAATGAGCATTTGTGACAACATATCCGTCGGCGCTTATCACGACGCCCGATCCCAGACTCTTTACCCGGCGGCGGTGAATATTTTCAGGGAACAGCATATTCCAGAGGGGATCGTTAAAAAATGGCGAAGTAACATACTCCTGAATTGCAGTGACATTAATACCTGCCACGGCGGGGCTGATTTTCTGGATCGCCCGGGTAATTGCCGTTTCCCGTGAAGTAGTGATATCTTCCTGATAAGATCCGGACTGTGCTATTAGAGTACAGGATAAAAATAAAAGGAAAAGTATATGAATGATATTAAAAATATTTTTTTTCACTTCTCAACCTTTTTCCAATCTTCCAAAAAGCGTTTAATGCCGCTATCTGTCAGCGGGTGTTTGACCATTTTCTGAAGAACCGAAAAGGGTATCGTACAAATATGAGCGCCAAACATCGCTGCTTCAACGATATGCAGCGGGTTCCGGATGCTGGCGACGATCACTTCGGTTTCATAGTTGTAATTTTCATAAATGGTCACTATTTGTGAGACAAGATCCATACCAACATGATGAATATCATCAAGCCGTCCCACAAAAGGACTCACAAAAGTAGTGCCCGCTTTGGCAGCCAGCAGCGCCTGCAGCGGCGAAAACACCAGAGTGGTATTCGTCCGAATTCCTGCAGCTGTCAGCGACTTAATTGCCTTTAATCCCTCTAAGGTCACGGGGATTTTTATAACGATATTGGAATGAATGGTCGCCAGATCTTTGCCTTCTTTGATCATTCCCTCGGCATCCAGGCTGACGACTTCGCCGCTTACCGGTCCATCTACCACTTCACAAATCGATCGTAAAATATCTCTGAAATTGCCCTTTTCCCGGGATAAGAGAGTCGGATTTGTTGTCACTCCATCCAGAATGCCCCAGGACTGGGCTGTTTTAATTTCATCCAGATTGGCTGTATCGATAAAAAGTTTCACCTATTCTCCTGATTAATACTCAACTTTCCACAGAAATAGACCCTGGGGCGGTGCGGTGTACGGTTTAAGATTTCCTGCTGAATTTTCTAGCAATGCCCTGAAATCTTCCGGGGTTCCTTTACCTCTCGAAATCTCTATCATAGTTCCTACTAACATGCGAACCATACTGTATAAAAAGCGATTACCAACGATCATGTAATTTAACATATTCTCGTTTTTAATCCATTTGGATTCGTAAACATGGCAGGTTTTTGATTCTGCCTCCGATGATGTCCTGCTTAAGATGCTGAAATCGTGTTCCCCTAAAACATATTCGGCACATAGATCAAGGAGCCGTTCATTAATTGTAATATCCGGCTGCCATGTATAACGTCTTGTGATCACCGATGGGGATTGCAATATCTGATAAACATAGGTTCGCTTTTTTGCACCAAACCTGGCATGAAAGGACGGATCCGTTTCCTGGCATCTGTGAATATATATATCATTGGGCGTTTTAGCGTTCAGCGCTTTACAAATTGTCTCCGCATTCAAAGTAGTATCCAAATCAAAATGGGCAATTTGACCCAGAGCATGAACTCCGGAATCGGTTCGCCCCGATCCAATCAGGGTAACCGGCTGACCTTTATTCAGTTCGGACAGCGAATCTTCCAGTGTCTGTTGAACCGTCCTGTCGCGGATCTGGCGTTGCCAGCCGCAGAAATCGGTTCCGTCATACTCTATCGTAATTTTATACCGTCTAACCGCCATAAATTATTGGATCCAAAAAATTATGCCTATCAGTATTACGATTGTTAAAAAAGAAACCAGCCAATCTGTGTAAGTAAATTTAAGCTGCCCGTAATAACTACGCCGGCTGGTGGAGCCATACCCCCGAATGGTCATGGCGTCCGCCAGGGTTTCCGCCCGCTGAAAACTAAATATCATCAGAGGAATCACCGAGTCCCGAACCCGGTTGATTCGATCAGACAGGGTCGTGTCTTTGACCGTTGTAAATGTTTTCCAGCCCTCATCAAGACGAGTGTATTCCTCTCTCAAAATGGGGAAAAATTTTACCGAAATAAAAATAATCTGAAAAAAATCATCTACTTGCCATTTTAAACGGCGCAACGGTTTCAGAATATGGTATATAGCATCTAAAAATTCAATGTCTCTGATCCATTTCAAAACAAATGCCATATATAGAATGAGATTCCCAACCCGGACAGTGAATAATAGAGGCTGTTCCAGCATGTGATAATCAAATATCGAACTTCCGGTAAAAAGCTTCCACCCACCAGCAGAAATGAAAAAATGAACCAGAAATGTAATTGGTAAAAATAGTAACAGGTACCGGATCGAGCGCAGAACCAACCGCAGGGAAAGTCGATTAATCCGGATTAAAGCGATAATTCCGGCAAGGATGCCTATTTGCCCGGCAATATTATAAATCAAAAAAATAGTCGTAATCCAGACAATTGACCAGAGCAATTTTACCCGGGGATCCATGCTGTTCATTTAAACCCAATATTTAAAGTGAAGGTAAGCTGACCATTCTGTGGCACAATCAACGCCTGCACATCGCTTACCGGTGTTTCCAACCTGTCTTTGGTAAGTGCGATAATATCAATCATACTGATAATCCGGTTGATAATAAGTCCGCCAAGTGCGAAACTGGCTGCATGAAAGGCTTTCTGACTATCAATCCGTTTTTGATCAAATTTTTCCCTGGAATCCTCACTATCCCAGGCCCAGAAATAGTCGCCGGTTTCCGGATAAAGATTTGCAAATTGACGATAGCGAAGTTTCTGATCATTATAATCATAAAGATTCATGTAATTCCCTATATCGGTAAAGTAGTATTCATCTTTACCTTTCGGATCTATTCCCGCATGAGTTGCCGCATAGGCTTTCATATCTTTTTCAACAGATCGCCCGTAAAATGTCAATACTGCATACCCAATCCACAGACCCAATTCCGTACTGTTTAATACATATCCTCTTTTCTGGTATTGCAGACTGTGTTCACCCCAGCCAGGTAAAATCAGCGATTTCAAGAGCAGGATTCTCGCCTGTGAAACAGGAATTTCAGCATCGATTTCATTGGTTTGCGCCGTCACCGGTTTTACAATTAATGAAAAACAGATAAGAAACAGGCATAGTGAAGTGATTTTCCGCTGCATTATTTTCTCCTAATTAAACAAGTCCCCAGAATCCCACACAGTACTATAACGTTCAAAACCCCAAACCAGTTTCCAAGGCGGGTGTAAATTGTATTATTTCTACCCTGCTCCAACTCGGCAGTCAACCATGTTTTCCGATTAAAATCCGCCTTTGCTAAAATTCTGCCGTACGCATCACACATAATCGATACACCGGTATTGGCTGACCGTACAATCGGTATGCGGTTCTCGATTGCCCGGAAGCGTGATATCTCCATATGCAGATACGGTGCAGACGTATAACCAAACCAGGCGTCATTAGAGACAATCACCAATAATTCAGACCCCTTCCGGACTCCCTCTCTGACAATATACGGAAATGTTGACTCATAACATACGACTGTGCTTATCATTAAGGTCGTGTCTATAGATGTTTCTGTGTCAACATGTAAGGGAATTTCGAACACTTTGACTTCCGACCCGGCATCAAAATTTCCCTGTCCCAGATTCAGGTTGTCCAGTTCGGGAAAAAATTCCGAAAGGGGGATATATTCCCCGAAAGGAACCAGTTTTATCTTTCGATATTGCTCGATTTTATGAGT
>JAHIOG010000392.1 GCA_018895675.1 bacterium | reverse complement strand
GTTGTGCATCAATGGAAGAAATTCGACTTTGCTCATGCGTTCTAATGTAAATGTTTATATGAAACGCTATACTAGAGCTAAATCATTTGTTTCTTCGAAGTCAAGTTCTCCGATTGCCCAGATGGGTTTTGTTCGGATTCCGCTGCAATACTCATCGAGCACCATATCCCATAATCCGCCCGGACGTCCAATCGATTTCATACCTTCCCAAAAAATACAAAACCCTGTATAATTTTTAGTTTCGGTGATCAAATGAGGATAGGATTCGGTTTCTATCTTAATGGTTTGGGATAAGAATGGAAGTTTGATCGGTCTCATTTCGGAATGATGCACCTCGGGATGAGCCCAGAATATCATGCCGTTATTGTCTTCAACATAATTAATTAATTCCTGGAATGGACCGCCTCCGGGATCTCCATGATATTGGTCATACTTAATAGGGAGGAATGGAAATTCAGTATACAGGATATAGGCTAAAACCAGTGTTAAGAATAGCGCTTTCCAGCTAAATCTATATCGGTGCCTCCTTTTTCGTACATGAGCGATGTCTCGCCGACGATACGATCTTCGGACAATAGAAAAGGCTGCTATAAGAAATAAAATCATGTAGAGTGCGATCATTGAAAAATACATGAAATTTGCTGATACATATTTCATTATGTCGCCGGAAGGTTTTTTATATCCCAATCCTCCGTTTGGGATTGATGGTAAATTTTTATATGCATCGATACTATTAAATCCGAACACAAGAAGGTGAGTATGCCAATTTCGAAGAGTCAGGTTTGTGTAAAGCGGTGAACCCTACCAGAAATAGAATGGGACTGCTTCTACGCCCGGAATAAGAATGATGTTGGTATATACTTTGTTTATCTGCTCGATTTCTTGTAGATATTTCTCAATGCCGTATTTTGAAATTGAATTTTCCTGGATAGAGAATTTTAAAAAGTTTTGAAACGGTGAAATCCCATAAGAAACTTTCATGTTGTCATGATCAGTAATAATCGCGGCGTCAAGACCATACGAATTTGCTATTCCCGCGAGTTCCGAGATTGTATAAGAACCGCCGCTGACTTTGGAATCAAAATGGATACCGGTTTTCAAACGATAGTAATCGCGAGAAACCTGTGAATAGGAATTAAAAAAAGATGCGAATATGATTAATAGTATTGTTGTCCAGTGTTTCATAGTTTCCAATTTAGTTAAAAATTTGGTAAATGTTAATAATTTTGTCAATATAATTATTAAGGGAATAAAATTCTGCTTTTTTACTGTTTTCAAAACCCATTTGCCGGCGCATTTCAGGTTTTTTATAAAGAGTCATGATTGCATTACAAAGTGCGTCCGGATCATCTGATGGAATTAAAAGACCATTAATACCATCTGTGATTATTTCAGGAACGCCGCCAACTTTAGTGGCGATAATTGCCAGTCCACTTGCCATTGCCTCCACAAGTACTCGACCGAAACCTTCATTTAACGATGTAAGAATGAATACATCGCATTTGGCAAGAATTTCCGGTAAATCTGTTCGATACCCTAAAAATTCAATATTTCTCAATCCTTTTTGTTGTACAAAAGATTTCGAAGCGGACAATAATTCGCCATCGCCGACGATTTTGTAAGATATTAGTAGTTTTTGTATTTGTAATAATTCGGCTGATTTTAATAGAAGCTCAAGATTTTTTATCGGGACAATTCTGCCGGCCCAGACTATTTGAATCGGATGAGCAGGTGGCTCAGAAAGATTACGGGCAGGATTTTCTAAAAACGGTTCAAGTTCCACACCACATGAAGAGACAATGAATTTATTGGGCTTTGCGATATTTTCACGAGTGTGGTCCTGCCGTCCGAATTCCGTTAGGTTGAGAATTTTTGTTGTAAATCGGGCGGCAATTTTTTCGAGTAGAATAAATACGCGGCTAATAAATCGATTGTAATAACCATAAAAAATGTGTCCGTGGGGCGAATGGTAAACTTTATCAATACGGCAAATCACACCGGCGAATCGACCAAGTAACCCGGCTTTTGAAGAATTTGTATGTAAAATGTCAGGTTGAATGTCATTTAAAATTTTAATTATCCGGATTAATGCAACAAAATCTTTAACCGGATTTAGAGGACGGACAAGTGAATTGATAAATTGGATTGAAAAACCGTGATTCGCTGCGTATTGCTCAGGATCCCACAAAGGTTCGATTGTCCTGCCCGAGATAAGAATGACGTCGAATCCTCTTTGACTGAGACCGGCGGCTAATTGCATCGTCAATTCGGCTGAACCGCCACGATCGAGTCGTGTGATTAAAAGGACAATTTTTTGAGGTTTTTTTTCCGATTTATCCAACTATATCAATTACTTCCTGAATTTTTAAGAGTATCCGGGAGCCGATTTGCGCATGAGGAGGAAACAATAACAAGTGTTCAGCCAGATATGTAGCATTTGGATACGGATCATTTCCAGATTCATTTAATTCCGGGAAAATATGATGGAGAGGATGATCGTATAATGTGCTTGTTTCGATCCCGGCATCTAATAGGCGATTAATTAACAATTTTCGGGTTTCTAAATTCTCTACAATAACAGGAAACTGATTGAATGCAACATTTGCTCCTACAGGAATTGTGGCGATTCTATATCCGGGACTGTTTTGAAAAATGCCGGAAAGACTTAATCCATTTTCAACTCGCTGATTTGTTAAAAAATCAATTCTTTTCCATAAATTTACTCCTAAAGCCGCTTGCATAGTTGTGTATTTAAATGAGTCGAAGTGAGAATGTAAAGTCGTGTATTTAAATTTTGAAACGATTGGCGACATAAGTGTATATGTAAAAGGTCTGACTGCCAGGCTCAAGCCAATGAATTTTAAAAACATAATAAATTGAGCAAGAGTAGAAAGCGTTGTTAATTCATTGACGTATTGTTGGAATAATTCTGAGTAATCATCGTTTTTCCAGACAATAATTCCACCTGCCAGGGTTGAAATATTTTTACCTCGGTTTAGTGAATAAAAACCAAACGGAGCTGTTGTGCCAATATGTTGTTTATTCACAGTTGTTCCAAGCGCCGATGCACCGTCTTCCAGTATAAAAATATCCGAGCCATTCGTTAATTTTAAAAGTGATTCGACTTCGCAGGGTAATCCGAACATGTGAACCGGCATGACTGCCAGGGTTTTTGAATTAAATTTTTCTGTGACTTTAGTTGTATCCAGATTAAATGTAGATGAATCAATATCAACCAATACAGGCGTTAACCCCTCCGCCTCGATCGGAAGCAGGAGGGATGGAGCCGTATAAGCAGGAAGAATGATTTCCACCTGATCTACTCGTTTGCGAATTTGTTTCAGAACTTTATAGATGATATAATTTGCGGCAGTGCCGGAATTGATAAAAAGAAGATTTTCGACCTTTAAATATTCTTTGAATATATCTCCGAATTTGGAAAAGACGCGATCGCTTTGAAAGAGACCAATCTTTGCTTGAAACATATCTGAGATAATGAACGGGGTTCCGGCGGTCGGCATTTTTGTTAAGCTCATAAATGCTCTCGCTTACTTTACTTCTTTTTTTGTAATGTAATAATAAAATCCCAGGCACATAGTTTAATTTTTAAACCAACTGCATCTACATTAATCAGTTCAGTCCCAACTTCTTCCATAATACAATTAAATTGTGCTACATAATAAGAGGATGTTGTGAACGTATTTTGAAATGAATGTAGAAAATATTTCATGTAAATTAAAATGTTTGATCGGTTGCGGATGTCGAAGACAATTTTACCGCCGGGTATAGTGATGCGAACCAGTTCTTTCAGGATTGCTTTGACTTCGTCGAATGTTTTAATGTTTAAAAAAGTGTTCAGACAAAAAATTATTG
>JAHIOG010000034.1 GCA_018895675.1 bacterium | reverse complement strand
CGTCTGTAACAAAAAGGGACAACATATTTCAAGATGATTGGGTAGGCGTTGGTTTGGACGCCTTGAATGATCAACAGAGCGCTTATGCATTTGCAGCTAATGCCTGTGGTTCCCAGGGCGATCTTATGGTAAACAGCGATGGTAACGGCGACCCCTCCGAGGATTTCATTTGGGAGGCAGCTGGTTCAATCAACAATACCGGCTTCAATGTGGAAATGAGAATACCTCTTCAAAGCATTAGATTTGACGACGGACGGGAAGTAATAATGGGACTTTTCTTCGTACGACAGCTTAGCAGGTATTCGGAAATGGTCATTTTCCCGGAAGTCTTCCCGGATAAAGGTTCACTCCTGTCACAGACCGGAAAGATAATCTTTCAGGGGCTTAAATATCACCGGAACTACGAAATACTACCTTCATTTACTCAAACGTCTAATAGAGAGGCACAGGGCGGTGCTCTCCAAAAATTGAAAGATGAGTCTGGGTCCGACATTGGAATAACAGCTAAGCTGGGCATTACTCCAACCCTTACTCTCGACCTGACAGTGAACCCCGATTTCAGCCAGATCGAGTCGGATGCAAGTCAAGTTGACGTAAACCTGCGTTATCCAAATTTTTATCAAGAAAAGCGTCCGTTTTTTTTAGAGGGCATCAAGAATTTCGATATCGCCGGTATACAAAATGGCAGCAGTATTTCACATGTTATACACACGCGCACGATTGCCGATCCCAGCTTTGGTTTAAAACTATCCGGTAAACTTGGGAGCAATAATGCACTGGCAGCCTTAATTGCCAGAGACGAATCCCCCATCTATGAAGAGGATGCAAAGAAACCCGCCGATTTTGGCATTCTGCGCTACAAGCGGCTTTTACATGATGAAAGCTACATCGGAGGCATTATCACAACCCGGGAACATGGGGGCGGATTCAATCGGGTAGTGGGCATAGACGGTCTCTGGCGTCTATCCGGAACCATGAAGATTAATGGTAATACCCTCTACGGTATGAGTAAAAATCATGAAAACGGAAGGGTTGCCAACGCTCATAATGCAGATTTGTCCTGGAGTTATGGAGATCGTAAATATTACACATGTGTGGGAATCCATGACATTAGCAAGAACTTCCGGCTTGATACCGGCTATATTCCGAGAGATGGCACAACTACCTTGACTCTGTCGGGAAGACGGTCTTTTTATTTCAAATCTAAAATACTTCAGAAAATTGATGCGGGATATTGGGGAAACGTACAAAGGGACAAGTACTACGATATGAATGATGGGCGACACAATTTCTATCTACAATTCTTGATGCCACGCTCTACATATATAGAACTTGATTACGCAAAAGGGTCTGAAGTGTTTGAGGGTGAGCTGTTTGACAGGGATGAGATAGAGTTAAGCCTAAGGAGCCAGATATTCAAGTCGCTTTTCTTTGTTCTGGAAACCGGTATGGGGGGAAGTCCCTGGTATGATGATCCTGATAACTCATTCCAGGGAGATGTTGCCTGTCAAATCGCTTTTCTTAATTTCCAGCCGACTGAAAATTTCAGCTCTGAGATTATGGGTGTACGAGAAATCTTTACAAGTCGTGATGATGAATTGGACCTCTATGATTATAATATCCTCCGGATCAAGACAACATACCAGCTGAATAAGTACTTTTTTGTAAGAGGTATTCTGGATTACACTTACGTAAAGTATCCCGATTATGCCGCCAGGTATCCGGAAGAGGGGAAAATTGATGACAGGAAGAGTCTAACCAATGAATTTTTATTGGGATTCACATATATTCCCGGAACAGTGGTTTATCTCGGATATGGATCAATATCTGAGAATCTTGATTATGATGGAAAGGACTATATTCATGCTGATACGTTCACTGAAATGAAACGCGGACTATTTTTTAAAGCGTCATATAATTGGCGATTATAATGCCTAAAGGGAGGTTTTTATAGTCACCATCTTTCTTAATAGCGCTCTGTTGTTGAGTTTTATCCTGGGTTTGGAAAATTTTTAATCATCGCAGTTAGCATTAACCCTACTACGTAACTTACAAATTCAGCAGCCGGTATATTGCATATAGGAATTTCTAATGACTCCATATTTGGTATAAAACTTATTAACTGACGTTATAGTCCCTTACTATTCATTTTCTTGTTTTTTTGTAAAAGTTTTTTGTATGATAAATGATCATTATTCAAATCAAATCAGATACTT
>JAHIOG010000391.1 GCA_018895675.1 bacterium | reverse complement strand
AGGAAAGATGGACAAAATATTCTCTGCAAGGTTAGATGAATCAATAATACATCATATCTCAAATTTAGCGAGGCAACTTAATACGTCTAAGAAGCAAATCATTGAAAAAGCTATCATTCTATTCGCTTCTAAAATTGAAAATGAGCATAATACAGATGTATTCAAGCAGACATTTGGTTCATGGCATAGAGAAGAATCAGCCAACCAGCTTGTAAAAAAAGCGCGTGATATATTTAATAATTCAATGCATAGGTATGATGATTGAAGGCATATATAGATTCTGATATTTTGATTTGGCATTTACGAGGAGAGAGAGAAGCGCTTAATTTTCTAAAAAAAACAAGAGCATCTCAAGAATATGAGCTTTGGACAGGAGCAATGCAACGAGCAGAAGTTATTTTTTTTATGCGACCTGAAGAAGAAGATATGACCAAACTTTTTCTGTCACAGTTTAAAACCGCACCAATTGACCAGCTGATTGTTGACAATGCCGGTTCGCTATATCGTCAATGGAACCCAAGCCATGGCATTGACATAAATGATGCATTTCTCGCCGCTACCGTGATGCACACCGGAGGTCAGGTATTTTCTCAGAATATAAAACATTTTCCCATGCCGGAAGTTATTGTTAAAAAAGCCTGGTAGTTTAAAATATGCATTTGAATGAATTGAATTTAATTACTACACCTGTCAGGTTTAAATAACTGATCTTATCTGAAGGAAAAGAATCTAATAAACCTGACAGGTGTAATCTATTAATCCTATTTGTATAGAAAGTCTGATAACAATAAAACTAAAGGACTGCTTTTTGCCAAATAAAAACGGTTACTTTGCATTATTCTCGTTCCGGGGTTCCCCGCCCGGCGGCTGCCGGGTGCTCCGGGGAGACGGACTATCCATATCGGTTGCAGAGCAAGAGCCCTGCAACCAGAATAAAAATGACCATTATAAAGTGACTTCTAACGAATCGCATGGAGATAACTCGGTGGTTCGATGCTTTTGAGTTTTAGGGATGTTGCCTCTCGTATCTCATGAGTTGACTGTTTCATGAGTATTTATACCCAGCTTCAACAATATCGTGAATCTTCGCCGACAGCTTCCGGTTCTGCCCCAGCCAATCATCTTCCGGTTCTTCAAATACGGGCGGATGGATCTGCATCTCCACTTCAAATTTCCGCAGCCTCAGCACATTCCAGAAATGATCCAGGAACGTCATCCCGCCGTACCAGCAGACCAGGTCACGGTTCAGCTCCGAAAATGGTTCCCCGTTTATCCGGGCATACCTGATCGTTACCGGCAGGATCGGCGCCCCGGCGCGCACCGGGCAGGAAAAAATGATCTTCTTAAACGGCAAAACTCCAGCGCCATTCGATGTTGTCCCTTCCGGAAAAATAACGACGTCAAAACCTTTTTTTAGATAGCTAATGATCTCTTTGACATAAGGTGGTTCTTTTGCGCCGGTAATGGACCGGTCGACAAATATCGATCCGCGCAGCCAGGCGATCGTTCCGAGCAGCGGCCAATATTTCACATCATGTCTCGCCACAAAAAGAACTGGGAAATGCGAACCCACGATCAGAATATCCAGATAGCTCATATGATTGGAAATGACACAATAATTCTGTCCCCGCTCTACATTATCTGCACCGGAAATTGTAATCTTTATTCCTAATAATTTTACAAATAAGGTTCCCCAGAACAGACCAAAAAATGTCGAAACCCGGCGACAAACTTTTTTCCCAAAAGGTAAAAACAGAATAAGAATTACCAAATCGAATATGAGCAATCCAATGCATGCAATAACAAATGTCATTAACCGGATAATCGCTTTTAATGTTCTAAACACAATATCTACCCTTGTTGATTTGTTAATTGATGATATTTGACAAAAGTATCGTACCCTTCATTTCCCATAAATCTTTTCAGATAACGTCCGTTCGTTTCTGTTAGATCAACAAGGATCAAGCCATCCAGAACGCTGGAAAAATCTTCATCGACATTGAAACTGAGCAGTTTTGCATTCAGCTTCATGTAATGTCTTAATAAGACAGGAATTCCTTTTCCATCCTTTTCGATCTCCGATATCAATACAGAGACATCCTCGATGTCTTTCAATGGCGCGTACAGGTACTTTTGATGACGGGGTTTTATTCTTTTCGGACGAAACGGCTGACGGGGTTTGACTCTCTTTGATAAATCCGCCCGTCCATGTTTGTTTTTTAAAAAATTATAGATCAGGTTTTTCGAAATGACATTGTAATCGTTACTGATACTCACCGGACCAAACAGGTTTTTATATTGCGAATTCCGAATGATAAATTGGGCAATTCCCTTCCATAAAAGTAACAGCATACTATACTGTTTCTGGTATTCGATCCTGATGAATGAACGACCTAGCTCAATGAAATTTCCCAATTTTTTCAGCCCCGCCGGTTTCAATCGAAAAAGCGAATTAGTATAAAATCCTTTTGGACCATAATCCTTCAGAATTTCATCGGATAACCCGATCCGGTAAGCGCCGATCACTTCCTTAGCACCCGTATTCCAGAGCACTATATGATGATAATAATCATCGTACCTGTCCAGATCAGCTGACTTCCCGGTGCCTTCGTTGACCTCTCTAAATGTCAATTCCCGTAAGCGACCGATTTCCTGCATTAATTTGGGAATCTGATCAGCTCTGGCTATATAAACGTGAAATTCCTTCTCTTTACACAACGCCTGGTTTTCAGGCAATTGTCCGATTTCCTGCTCCAAAATACCGGGCGCAATTGCAGGTATGACAGGTTCCAGGCTGCTTTCCTTATTTGAAATTTTCTCCTCTTTTGATGATTTGATGCGATTCCGTATAAAGAATGTTTTTGTGCGAATGTAATTCGTGATTTCTATATTATTCTGAAAACTTTCCAATTTCGACCATGGAATCGGTTTTCCAATGAGCGCCTCTATTGGCGTAGAGTGCTTGCCAATGAGTTCACGAGATAAAAGTAAGGTGCGCAATTTCGGATTAAACATTCCCATTAACTGGAAAAAATTACTGTTGCGACCCGGGAAATATACCGGCACCGTAGTCGCCCTGCTATGACGTATAATCGCCGCCGTATGCGGCGACCACTTCCCGTCAACCACCCGGCTCTTGCTGAGATACAGGTGCGAAACTTCACCGGCTGGAAATGTGATCAGTAAACCGCCCTGCTTCACCCAATTGATCGCTGTACGGATTGCAGCGCTGTTTCTCTGAATAGATTCCTTATTACCAAATGGATCGACCGGAATATTCCACTTCTCAATCTGAGGAATATTCTGGATTATGAAATTGCCCAGGATTTTGATATCGTCCCTGACCTCCGATAAAATCGCCGCCAATACAATTCCGTCCAGCCCGCCAAACGGATGATTTGCAACGACCACAACCGGTCCGGAAGCCGGGATTTTACTTAAGTCCGTTAATAAAACGTTTGGACTTACTTCTAAAATTTTCAAACAGGCATGAAAAAACGTTCGCGATTCCTGGTCTCCGACTACCTGATCATAGGCCTTGTTCAGCTTGTCGATCGACAGCATTCTTTCCAGCTGGGATCGGAATACGCTGAAAAAAACTTTTAATCCCGGTCGATTGATGAAATTCTTTAAATCAATTAAAGTATTTGAAGAGTTCTCCATATTCACTCAACATTGCATTTTAACTGATTGCCTCTCTACTATTGATATTGTTTATAATTTGCAGGTAAAGATTAAATAAAAAAATCAAAATTCGGCTTAAAAAAGTCTGGAAGTAACCTTTTTTCCTCTTAGCGGATATATTATAAATAGGAATAGATTATTGAAGTGTTGATTTTTTCGTTCCTGCCTTCTTTGAAACCTGATAAGTGGATCTGACCATTGGATTTACCGTTGAGTACTCGGTAATAAATTCATCAATAAATTGATCAGTATCTTGTTTATCGGGCAATCAAAGCGGTTACTGCCAACCCGGTAAACAGGTTTGAGCAACACAAATCAATTGCTAACGGAAGGATTCGCTATATATCAATTCTCCTAATAAACTTCAATGAAGAATAAAGAAACATCATGTCATATTGAATGAAAGGTTTGGATAGCGTTTAAAATAATATTGCCCTTTATGGCATCTTAGAAGATAATCGAATTGTTCTTTATCGGGATTATTTCT
>JAHIOG010000390.1 GCA_018895675.1 bacterium | reverse complement strand
AATTTCTGTTGCCTGCGGTCATTAAAAATAAAGCCCATTAATAATTCCTATCAAGGTATATTGAAATAACGCCGAAACACACCCAAAATATACATATTATATTAATTATTAACAAGTTAAAAAGATACTGCAACAGCCTGCGGGGCGGGACAGAGATCGCAGACCTGCCCACCGTTTCTCTTTGGCAGGCGGGGATTATTATAAATTTGCAATTTGAAACATGTGCCGAGGGCATCCCTTTGGGGAAATTCTGGCTTGTCCAAGTTAGGTTTGTCTATAGGTGATAATTTATCTTTGGCTTTTAGATCAACAATTACCTTATCTTCTATTAACAAGTCCAGACGAAGATCCGTACCGAGTTTGATTCCTTTATAGGGAATCGGAACACTCTGTTGTCTTACAAATCGTAATTCTCTAAGATAAAGCTCATGACAAAGTGCATCTTCATTCACCCCGTGTAATATTTTGTAAATCCAATAACTTACCATTTTCATTTCCTTTGTTATTACACAGGGTAAACAGATTCCAAAAGCCCTGGACCTAAAATCCGATGTACTTCTATCGCCGCTCCGATTATCTTCTTTGATATTTCGTTTTCATGCATAATTTGTAAATTCCTTTTAAATCCTCTGCGTTCTCTGCGCCTCTGCGTTTATATTTTTTTCAGATTTGAAAATCTAAATTTACCTTTTCGAATAGGGTCAAGCTACCTGCGCCAGAACGATGCTCGTTCACTCACAGAACCAAGCATTTTTTTCTGACTGATATAGATTTTCGGATCATCGGGATAGCGAATATAATCCTGCGCCCAACTGGTTTTGGAACGTCCCAGCAGAACTGTTCCCAGAACATATTCGCCTTTCTTTAATTCCACTATCAGCGCCAGTTTGTCGGAAACATTATATTGATCATATTTTTCGGGATTCTTGGTGACGAAACCAGACTTTTTTGCGTTTATGACATTTTCAAAAAAGTTTTCGATCCGGTCGTTTTTCACTAATCCCGTATCGGGCTCCGCAAAGACCCAGGCAGTATCGCCCTTCATCAATGTTATAGACAATGTATCTTTTGTAATGCTGATAGTATTAATATCGTCGGCTTTAATATCAAAGACCTCACTTACTTTTGGTTTATAGCGTTGATTTCTCAGTGAGACTGCCAACAGCAATAAAAGCGCGGCTGCTAACAGAACAATATATTTTATCCAGGGACTTTTTTTCTTAGCCATAAATACTCTCCAACAGTTTACGTTTACTTACATTTTTTCTCCAGCGGAGCAGCCCGAAAATGATTACCAGTAATGCCGGAAGAAATATATTCAACCATTTCCAGAAACGACGAGATCCATCGGAAAGCTGTTTCAACGGTCTTGCCGTCACGGTTCTGGATCGGATTTCCACCAGTTCCTGATCACCGGACATGCAGTCAATGCTATTCAGAATAAAATCCGTATTTTCCGGGATTCCGCCGGCACGATTATCATTAAAGAATTCATTATCTCCGACTAAGAGTATCTGAACATCTTCTCCAAGGCCGAGGAAATTTCCCTTTTGATTAAAATCAGAGTTTTCAGCAAAATAACTATGAAAGGATCCGTCAACAACGGCGGCTACAGCTTTGGATTTTAATGGAAAAGAAACCATCGCCGGGTTATTCATCTGTGAGCTTGGAATATGAGGTGAGATATTGTATCCTTCGATCATATTGTATTGCCCATAGGGTGACATCTGGGGCACCATCCCGAGGGAAAGGGCGCCGGTATTTTGCGAAGTGCTCATTAAAGAGGTAAACTGCACGGTGGAATCAACGGGCAAAACCTCATTCACAAAAAATAGCCGTACCTGTTCCAAACTTTTAACAATAATATTGTCTTTATTGAATTTGTGGATCAGCGGAAATACCTGGTAATTAACGGCATTAGAGAAACTAAAAAAGCCCCGTCGCTGCTGAATACTGATCTGTCCACACTGCTTATCCACCAGTATATCATTTCCAATGCGGAAACCGTAATGTTCCAGAAAATCAAAAATATTCGATTTGATTTCCGATGCATAACCATCCTGCAAATGAGCAACCTGGCGAGCCTGTCCAACAAACAGTTTACCGCCCCGCATCAGATATTGGTCAATGTT
>JAHIOG010000389.1 GCA_018895675.1 bacterium | reverse complement strand
TGGATTCCCGTAAAACCGGAAATGCTGGAAAAAGTACGCGCACTTTCTAAAACTGGAGATGCGGGAAAAATGATCACGCCCCAAGCTGGCGGGATTGTTGGTGGTAACATGACTCTTGACAACCTGGTGCATATTCCACCCTATGCAATCGATGAAAAAGAATACGTCACCGTTGAGGTGTTATGTATCGAGGACAAACTACAAACGGGCGCCGGGGTAGAATTTTTACCCGGTATTACATTTAATAAATACGTTGATCTAACACTGTCCTGGGCTTTCCTTGATTTGGAAGACGGTGAAGAGGTTGAGTTCAAAATCTATTTTAGTGAGGATGGCGGGTCTGTTTGGTTTCTTTTAGCTGAAGCAGATATGGTCATCGATTATGACGAGAAGACCGTCTCATTCCAAACCGACCATTTCACACGCTATGCCTGGGGTATTTAACTCGGTTAATATCTGTTTTTTACGATCTGAAACCAAAATTGTTAATCAGTTAACCGTGAGTTAAATAATAGATGAATAAGCAATATTTATACGAAGTACTGGGGTTGGCAGAAAAACGATGTGGCGTTGAATTCTCCCGCAAGCTGCTCAGACTCCGCAAAGAGAGAGAGCGCATTCTAAATAATGTGTGGAAGCAAGAACCGCTGCCGGAAGAACTGCCAATCTACCGGAAAGATATCATTTTACGTGATATAGATTTTGACACCATTGTTTATCACGCAGCCAAATATCTGGGTAAAACCGATTACATTGAGCTGCTGAATGATATCGGTGGATCGGCGATTAAATATGGAGAATTTAAACGGGGTAGTGAGATTCTGCATGTGGCGCTGAAAAATGCCGGTCAGAAGAACAAAGAATTCGTGGCAAATATTTTGCGGAAATTAGGCAACATCGAATTTTATACAAATGACTTCCAATCCGCTCATAAATATTTTAGCAGAAGTCTGAAATTATTCACCCAGATTGATAACAAGGTTGGAATTGTATCGATTAAAAATGTTATCGGCGCATTACTCGTAGAAGAGAGCAAATTTTACGAGGGTGAAATTCATTTCATTCAAGCCAGGAAAATGGCGGAAGAGGTGAATGCCCCGGAAATGATTGCCAAGGCCAATATGAATCTTGGCATTATTTATAATATGAGAGGGCTTTACGAAGGAGTTATTAATTGTTACCAAAAAGCCCTCGATGCAAATTTGGCTCAGGATCCTGAGCTTTTATCAAGTATCTATATTAACTTTGCGATCACGTATAAATTCACTCAGTCATACGACACATCCGCTGAATATCTTGACAAAGCCCTTGATCTCATTTGTAAAACCAATAATCGATATCAGAAAGGACTTGTCTATCTGATAAAAGCCGAGGTTGCCTGTCTGCAGGGTGAGCTTTCCGCCAGTACTGCTCTTGTCACGTCGGCATTCGCCATTTTCAGTGAAACCGGGGATCGTCTCAGCACAGCCGAGGCATATAAAATCCTTGGAATGATCAACCGTCAAAGTAAAAATTACGATGTTTCGTTATCTTATTTTGAAAACAGCCGGCGCATATATGAAAAGATAACGAACCCGATTAACCTTGCAGAAACACTGGTTGAAATGGCAAAATTATATGCCGATACGGGAGAAAAGTCGCTGGCAAAGAAAACGTTGAGTCTGGCGATCAGGAATTTTCAGAAAATCGGGGCGGACTCTAAAGTCGAGAAAATTAAATCACATTTTGGCGATCTCGTATAAGATCTACGTATAAAAAAAACGATTTGATATTTTCGGTAGAATTTATAGCCTTTATATATATCTTTTTGTATCTTTATATCCTATTAGTGGAAAGGGTGATAAACGACAACTATTATTTCCTGCGGCGTATTGCCTCATGAATAAATCACACCGTAATCAAAAAACTGCCTCATGAGTAATCTTACCCTGAAGTTCAGTCGTAAAATCATCATCAACCAACAATTCATCCTTTAGCCACTTATAATTAAAAGTGAACAACGCTTTAGATCGCCACTCTTTTACGCGTCTTTGCAGCGTCCGAAGTTGACTATCTTTAAATTGATCTGGATAACGTTGTTGTAGATCATCAAATAAGGATTTGGATGTTCGCTCCGGATGTTCTTCCAGCCAGGAACAGATTTCATCCCATACTTCAATAAATGGATCTTTACGGGTCCGCCAATAATGTGGAACTTTTGGCTTTTTTGTAAGTCGGTATTTTCGCGTTTCTTGCTTCATTGAATTATTTAAAAATTCATTTGCTAAAGAATGCATGTTATCATATTCGGATAATCCACATGTATTGGGACTAAATGATATATGCTGACTGGTATTTGGCTTTTCCACTTCAAATATTGTTCTTGGAAAAGGCGAAAGCCTGATTGGTGAAAAATGCCACCATGTACTGCGGCAGAATAATCGCCCCTGTGTAGATTGTCCGCTCCGGTACACAGTAAACAGCGGAACTGTCATTCCTCTTGTTAAGTATGATAATCGTTTTAATGAGTATTTTGAGGAACGCTGCTTTCCA
>JAHIOG010000388.1 GCA_018895675.1 bacterium | reverse complement strand
GTGCTGTACCTAATATTATGTCGAGATGATATAACCTCCCCTTTCATCCCCTTCCGGCAGCTGCCGGAGGAAAGAGGGGCGGTTGATTGGAATCTTCATGAGATAAGGCTTTCCCCATCTCAACTTTCCTAAATTACTATTTCACTTATCAATGTGTTTTATCATCTTAAAATACAAAATATTGCGCTATAAGGGATTTCCAATTTCGGGGGAACTTCAGAAACAGAATTCTGTTGCAATAATAGATTTTATTTCGTAACATCCGCAACTTTTTTCTAACTTGTGATACATTTCACCCCTAAATATACATATTTAGTGTAACCTTATGACAGTTTTATTACAACAATTTTTTAAGGATAATAAAAATGAACGAAATATTAAAATATAAAAAGTTAATGCTCAGCGGATTTATCCTCGTTATTATTCTGTTCATCCGGCAGCTGCCGGACACCTGCCTGTCCCGAAAAGCATCGGGACGCAGACAGGACTCTGTGCAGGCAAGGCAGGCGGGGCGGACAGGCAAAACGCAATGGCGGGCAGAGAATAATCCGATGCAACGGTACGAAACCCTGTTCTGTTATCTGGAAGAACAAAAAATTCCTCTTGAGGAAGTGCAACACCTTTTTCTGGACCCCCGTGTGGAATTCTATGATAACATCGCCATAAATCTTTATGAACCACCTGCAATGGATAGCTATAGTAGCGTTATGTTCCATGTCAAAGGTAAGAGCTACGATATAGAAGAATTTATCAACACATTCGGTGATCAATTAGCAAACGCTGAACAGATTTATGGTGTTGACCGGGAAGCAATCGTAGCAGTTTTATTTGTCGAAACAAAATTGGGCAACATCATCGGCAAGCATTCTGTTTTTAATATTCTAAGTTCACTGGCTCTTGCAGACAGCCCGGAATCGCTCGGCAAAATCGAAAATTACATTAACGAAAATTATCATTATCAAAATTTTGACGGGCGCCGTAATTTGATTGAACTATACAAGGAGCGAGCTGTCCGAAAAGCAGAGTTTGCCAGGACGGAATTTGCCAGTTTATTGATGCTCCAAATCGAAAGCCATATTGATGTTCTTGAATTGCCCGGCTCCTATGCCGGAGCCTTTGGTTACCCCCAGTTTATGCCATCTAATGTTCAGCGTTATGGAATTGATGGAGACGGCGACGGTATAGTCGATCTTTACAGTTATCCCGATGCGATAATGAGTGTTGGTAATTTTCTCAGCAGAAAGGGTTGGAGTGAGGATAATTCCGAACAACGCCGTGCTTTGCTACGCTATAACAATAGCCAACGATATGTGACAAATGTGTTGGAAACTGCCCACTCGATAAAACAAGAGTTATCACTCTGTCGAAGACATCCCTTCGGGATAAGGTAAAAATCTTTCCTTTAAAATAAAATTATCCGGAATAAACGTCACCTCGATTGGACCCGGGTCAAACTGAATTGAAAACGTATCGTGTTCAACTATAAAATTAATCTGCAGGGCAGACTCCGTTTTTCCATGAGCAGATAATAAAGAAGATGGTTCCGTCCGTTTATCCGTCCACACTGATACTAAATTATCTCCGAACCTGAGTCTTTCAATTCCATGTTTATCTGACCGGTGAATAGTCCAGGTAAGTTCATCGGTAGGCGCTTCCACCTTGAAACCCAGTATATTTTCTATCAGCATTGAAATGGGACCATGCCCCGAAAATGCTATATAATCTCCCTGACCATAATAAGTAGCGATGCGGGTTCCGGGTTTTTTCCCTTCCGGTGCGTACAATTCCCATATCGTATTTAAGGATTTATGTTTTTCAACATTAAAATCAATTAGCGTATCTGGTAAAAACTCTAAAAATACTTTATTCATATTAGAGATGTGATTCCAGGCAGCTTCCCTGGCGAAGTCATCTTCACCATATTCCATCAGTCCCTGAATAATCATATAATTCATAATACCCCACACGCCGCCGCGCCAGTAAAATCCTTTGGGGTTGTACTCCTGTTCTCTCATCGAAACGCTTGGGAACATATGCGGCGATTTGAAATCACAAGAGTCTTTTAAATGTTTAATCAACTTCTGCGCTATTTTGCCATCTGGAACTTTTGCCAGCAGCGGCCAAAAACCAGCCACGGTATTTATTTTAATCTGTTTTCCTTCCCGTGTGATATGATAATAAAATGTGGAGTCAGAATGCCACAACTTTGTCCGGATTGACTCTGAAATATCAAGATATTTTCGTCTGTAATAAGATGATTTCTCATCATTTCCCAATATCTGAGCCATGCGCCCCAGATGGTCGGCAAACATTGCCATTTGGGCTGATATATCCGTCCAACCGCCAAATACAGCCTCTCCCCGTGGCAGGTTCATCATTCCCGAACCGGTAGGCGTTGAGCAGTATAGATTTGCCGCTTCATCTTTCCCCCTGCAATATGAATCCAACCACAAAAAGTATTTTTCAAGAACAGGAAAAACTGACTGTATACGCGCAGTATCGGCCGTGAATTCAAAATATTTCAATTCTACCCATGTGAATAGGGGGGGGTGAATCATCGGGTTATGTTGAGTGGGAATATGAAGCAAATCACCGGAGTTGACTAAATACACCCTGGAAATAAAGCCGTCGGAACGCTGCTTATCATAAAACAGATCCAGAGTTTGCATAACCGGATATAAATAGTATCCATAGATTGTGAATAATGATGAGGATAGGGTTGACCATTGATCTAGTACATCATTTCCGGTCATATTTAAGTAGTTTTTTGGAAACGCATTAATTCGATTGCCATGGGATCTTGATTGATGGATCAATGACCAGGCTTTCCAATATAGATCAATTAGTTCCGGGTTATCTTCAATAATGGGTTCCGGCAGGTCATTCTTCGGAATTTTAGATGAACATTGTAATAAGAAAAAGATG
>JAHIOG010000387.1 GCA_018895675.1 bacterium | reverse complement strand
TGTTTATCCAATTCTTAAATTCCTGATAAAAAAGAATATCACTCACAATTACTTAATAATTGTAATAACCTCTATTCTGATGATTTTACCATGGACAATTCGTAATAAAGTAGTTTTCGATAAATGGATACCACTTGTTTCTGCAGGAGGTAGTGAACTTTGGGGAGCAAATGTAGAAATCCCTTACCGAACCGTCTGGTATAGCGTAACAGATATTCAAAAATATGAAGATCAAAGGACTGAATCTTCCGAAATTCAAAACAAACTAATATCCGATTTTAGAGCTCAATACAATCTATCAGATAGAGAAGATCTAAATCGTTTTCTTTCAAGACAGGCAAAAATTAATATCATACAACATCCTTTTCGCTACGCCTTACTTTGCATTAATAGGTTTTTAATATTCTGGTTTTCACCGCCAATAGGCGCTACAACAATGAAATCAATTTCACCAATTTTATTCTGGATTGTATTAATCTTTAAATATTTGATTACAATTATTGCAATTACCGGGCTCTGGCAACTTTCAAAACATCATTTTCAGCAGTTTTGCCTGATAATTCTTTTTGTCGTTTATCTTACTTTGCTTCATTCGTTTACTCATTCGATTCAAAGGTATTTTTTACCTCTGATTCCAATTGCCTACTTTGCTCTTGCATATTCAGTAAACGTTTTATCAGAGAAATATAATATTTTAAGTAACAATGACTAAAAACGTGATAAATAAGGCTAAAATTGGAATTCGCTGGGTCGGTATCGGACAGATAGGAATCCGCATAATATCGATGGCTTCCACAATCGTTCTTGCGCGGCTATTAATGCCTGAAGATTTCGGGATAATTGCGCTTGCCCGACTGGTATTAGGCTTTATTCTCCTTTTCAGCTCATGGGGGATCGACGCAGCCATCATTGTCGAACAAAGACGTACAAAGCAAATAGCCAATACCGCTTTCTGGATTAATTTTTTCATAATGCTTTTACTGGGAATAATTATACTAATTTCATCATCATTTATGAAAAAATTTTACGACACGCCAATACTCCAACCTATCCTTATTTGGATGGGATTCGGTTTAATATTCCAGTCTTTTGAATTAGTCCCACGAACATTATTGAACAAGGAATTGAATTACAGATATTTAACAAAAATTAATGTATCTGCAGAATTTATAATCAATTCATTAGTTATTTTATTGGCATTCCTCGGATTCGGCGTTTGGAGTCTGGTTATTCCCCAAATTATCGCCAGTCCGTTAAGAGCCATACCCTTCTGGATTAAGACCAAGTGGCATCCAACTCTCTATATAGAACGTCGAGATATTAAAGAGTTAATGTCTTTTGGAAAAAACATACTCGCCAGTGAATTGACAAGATATATTAATCAGAATACCGATTATTTCCTTATCGGAAAGATTTTAACGACAGCAAAACTCGGCTATTACACTTTTGCTTATAATCTGGCAAATTGGCCCGTCGTAAATATCGTCAAAATTATAAACACTGTTGCGCTACCGGCTTTATCAAAAGTTCAGTCGGATATAGATGAACTTAAACGGCTATTTCTAAAAATGACGCAAATGACTTCTATTGTAGCCCTGCCAATTTTTGGCCTTATGTTTGGGATTACCCATGAACTTGTCGCTCTGGTTTTTGGAGAAAAATGGATTCCGGCAGTTAAACCTCTTCAAATTATCATTATTTTCGGAATTATTCGTTCCATATTCGCCCCAAGCGGTAGAATATTTCTGATTAAAAAAAAACCACAACTTATCTTTTATATAAACTTAATTCAATTACCTCTGTTGATTGCAGGTGTATGGATTGGTATCCACCAAGCAGAAATTGTTGGTGTTGCTATTGCCGTGACGATTGTGCTGTCCATCGGCGGAATTATTATAATGTTAAGCACTTCAAAATTATTGCAAATGTCCATTGCTGATTTTATCAAGGTCCTTATCCCCGGATTTCTCTGCTCTTCAATTTTCGTACTGCTCGGCTGGATTTTTAAGAGATTTCTTTTTTCAATTGGAATATCTCAGGTTTTCATATTATTGGTTTACTGTGCTTTTGCCGTTTGCGTATATTGCTTATCGCTTTTGATAATTTACCCAAAGCTTTTTAAAGAGATCATTCAACTTTTTGTGGAAGTTGCAGGGTTAGATTGGCCTAAGACAAGAGATCAACTAAATAGTATTAAAACACGATTTTTTGATCGGGCATTCTAATGAATATTTTGTATCTTTGTGGCAGCTATGGATTAGATTTAGACAAAATGCTTGGCCCCAAAACTCATGTTCAGGCTATTTTGAGGGGGCTAACAAATGCCGAACACAAGGTCACTTTACTCGCTGTACAGGAAACAGATATACTTAACGATTACAGTGAATTTGAGCATTATGTTATTAAACATAAATACATACGTCTCTTTTTACATAAAATAATACCTTATACAGGGTTTTTAGATAGTATCCGAGTTTTTTGGAAAATTTTCCTGCTAAATCGCAATGCCAAGATCGATATAATTCACGAAAGGTATACCGGACTTTCATGGGGAGGAATAATTTCTTCAAAACTCTTAGGAATTCCGCTGGTTGTACAGATGGTAGGTCCCGGAATTGAAGAAAAAAAGATACAGGGAAATCCTGTAGATGGAATTAAAAAATGGATATTAATTCAACATCAAAAAGTACTTTTAAAGAACCAAAGTGCGTTAATATTGGTAAGCAAAAAAATTGTAGATTTTGTCTATACAAGCCGGGGGTGGAAAATACCAAAATACTACGTGATCCCCAATGGCGCCGACGAAAAAACTAATGCCGATATAAGCCGAGCAAATGACATTAAATCACGTTTTAATACTTGGGACTATAAGGTGTTCATTTATACAGGAAGCCTTTATAAGTGGTATGAAGTGATTAATATAGTTAAGGCATTCAGGATTGTACTGAAAAAAATCCCGAATATAAAACTAATAATGATTGGAAATGGTGATGCAATTAATGAAATTAAAACTTATATATCAAAGTATTAAAACGTGATTTAAT
>JAHIOG010000386.1 GCA_018895675.1 bacterium | reverse complement strand
TGATTAAGTGTAATTGTGACGATTATTAACCCTGTGAAAGTCGGTGTTTATTCACCTGGAACAAGCCCTGTTCACGGGAATGGATACCGGGCAGATATTGGACCGTTTGATGGATGAGTACCGGCAGTTGCGCAATCCACAGGGGCGAGTATATGTCTTTCTGGATGAGATTCAGACGTTACAAGGATGGGAAATCTGGTTGAAGTACCGGTATGATCTACGGCAGAAAATAAAGTTTTTTATCACCGGATCGAATAGCCGGTTATTATCTTCGGAGTTTGCGACATGTTTAACAGGTTGGGTTATTGAACACGGGCTGACGCCCTTTAATTTCCGGGAATATTTAGCATTTCGGGAGTTTGAATTGGGAGAACCGGAAGAATGGGTCTTGAAAAAAGAGGCGATATTGTATCATTTCGAACAATATATGCAGATGGGCGGTATGCCGGAGGTAGTCGGAGCGCCGTCTCAGGATGTTGCCCGGACTCTGCTGACATCGACATTTGACAGTATAATATACAAGAATATCGTGCTGCGATTTAATGTTCGCCAGGCGGAGACATTACGGAAGTTAGGTCTGTACCTGATCGGTCAGGCGGGCAATATCAGTAATTTGAAAAAGATCGGTGTGATTCTGGAGATGGATCGCAACACGGTACGGGATTTCCAGGGCTACCTGGAAACCTCTCTGATGATTCATGTTTTGAATAAATTCGATTTTTCGGAAAAGCGGCAGCTGTTGTCCCAGAAAAAGACCTATGTTTGCGATAACGGGTTCATCAACGGATTAACATTTCAGTTTAGCCCAGATAGAGGTGATTTACTGGAAAACCTGGTTCAAAGCCAACTCGGAAGAGCACATCAGCGTATATATTATTATAAGAACCGGTCAGAGTGTGATTTTATCGTTTATGATTTTAAAAGAGAGGCGGCTGTCTATCAGGTATGCTATGAACTTACCGAGAATAACAAGAACCGGGAAATCCGCGGACTGGTGGCAGGATGTAAAATAATCAATTTAAATGAGGGAACAATCTTTACATGGGACCAGACGGAAGAATTTGAGCATAGCGGCGTTCGGGTTCATGTGAAGCCTGTTTGGGAATGGATGCTGGCGCCGTCTGCTATCCCATCAACCAATCCCGAATCCCTGGGATAAACCAATATATTGTAATATTCCGGTCTGCCTATATTTTTCTACGGCGGAATACAGCTATAACCAATCCACCGCATATCACTAAAAGAATAACAGCGGTAACCGGTATTGCCCAGCGGTTAACAATACGCGATTCAGCCCACATCTCGAAATCCCTGAGAAAAAATTTACCTGTTCCCACTTCCCAAACTACTTTATTGCCCTCGACAGTTTCAGCATTTGTATCAATAAGCAGTCCCGGCATAAACACTTCATTTGTATATCCTTCATTCCAGACATTTTCAATAGTGGAGAGTTTATTCTTAAGTTCTCGAAATGTGTTATTTCCTTTTTCTAAAAGTTTCCAAACGCCCGGTGTTTGAAATGTATATTCACATATAGTAATTAGTGTCTGTCCGTAATGTTGGTTTTTTCGATAAATGGAAACTTGACTTATCCGGCAGTTGCCGGATGAGTTAAGTTGACTTATTTCAATGAGTTATAAAACTTAAGTCAAGTCAGCTAAAGCAAACTTAACTCAAGTTTTCATAGTTTGTGGACAGACTCTAATTAGTGAATCGAGCAAATTATCTTCATCAATTTCAAAGAAGCTTATGGTATCTGCCCCAACTTTTTTTGTTAAAATATCTTTTTTTGATATTATTATTTCTTGTGTGAGATTTGAATCACCTAATTGTTCTGCGCCCTGTAAAAATGTCTGATAGAACTCTTCAAAAACACTAATTCCGAGCCATGTTTCAAATTTCTTCTCAACTTCGTTCTTGATTTCTGCATTCTCAATGCTATCCTTGCCGGCAAAGTATTTCGGGTCATTGTCATCGGCAAATAGTATTTTTATCTCATCATCCGACAGATAATCCGAAATTGGAATTTGCTTAAATGGATTGGCGTCCCTGTAAATTTCCCGATAAGTCAAAATCGTAAAGAACCATCTAAAATGTTTTTTCAATTTGATAGATCTATCGACCCTTGAAAAAGTGCTGACGCTATCATATAGATATTCGTTATTCAGATCGGATACCCTCTTGAATGATTTTTTAGCTGAATAAAAATATTTCACCTTTTCTGATGTGTCTTTTTGAATATCAAAAGTCCAGGATGAATCTAAAGGCAGGGGATAGGAACCGCTGAACACGTCGCTTGAATCGCCTTCGATAAGAACTGTCCGCTCACAGGAACCGTCACTGAAAATCCTGGTGCTTGTAGTGATCTCTCTGCATCCTGTGAGAGTCATCAGCATAACAGCCATTAGACAGATAAATATGTGACTTCTTTTTGGTTTCATAATTATCATCCAATTAATAATATTTGATTAAGGTTGTGTGTTAAAGAAAGACTTATTTGTTTACAAAATCCAAAAATTCTTCTTCATTAATAATGGTAACGCCCAGTTTTTTGGCTTTGGTAGCCTTCGATCCCGGATTTTCACCCACCACCACATAATCGGTTTTGTTACTTACCGAAGAGCTGGCTTTGCCGCCTTTTTTCTCCACAATCTCCTTCGCTTCGTCACGAGTGAATTGAGTTAATGTCCCGGTAAAGACAAATGTCTTGCCGGCGAAGCGTTCATCCTGTGTGCCAGTTTTGCTTTTGGCGATGCTGACTCCACCCTCCAGCAACCTGTTGACTGTTTGTTGATTATTTTCTTCATCAAAGAAATCCCGGATAGCGCGGGCAACAATTGGTCCGATGCCTTCTACTGCTTCCAGACGCTCATAATCGGCAGCTATCAGGGTTTCAAGGTCTTTGAATTCCCGCTCCATGACTTTGCCCATGTGTTCGCCGACATTGGGAATGCCCAGCGCGTATATGAATCGTGCGAGGGTGGTTTCACGGCTGGCATCGATGGCATTGATAACATTTTGAGCGGATTTGTCCGCCATTCGTTCCAGGGCGGCAAGATCATCTTTTTTTAAAAAATAGATATCGGCAACGCTGTGAATCAGTCCGCTGTCCACCATCTGTTCAATCAATCGGTCTCCCAGTCCGTCGATATTCATGGCTCGTTTGGATACAAAATGCTGGATACGACCCTTGATCTGTGCCGGGCAGTTCATGTTCTGACAACGATGTTTGGCTTCGCCTTCGGGACGGATGATGTGACTTCCGCAAACAGGACATTCAGCCGGTATCCGGTAAGGTTTTTCAGCTCCATTGCGTCGTTCCGTTATGACTTTGACAACTTGCGGGATCACATCGCCAGCCCGCTGGATGACGACCCAATCACCAACCCGGATATCTTTCCGGTCGATTTCATCCTGGTTGTGGAGAGTGGCGTTGGAAACTGTGACGCCGCCGATCTGGACCGGTTGAAGATGCGCCACCGGTGTGATCGCGCCGGTGCGCCCTACACTGGCTTCAATGTTCAGTATCTGTGTGATTTCCTGTTTGGCTTTGAATTTTCCTGCAATTGCCCAGCGCGGACTGCGGGATTTAATTCCCAGTGTTTGTTGCTGTCCGATGGAATTGACTTTGAAAACGACTCCGTCGATATCATAAGATATAGTATCCCGTTTGGTTTCGATAGAGCGGTAATAATCGATCAGTTCATCAGTGGTTTTGCACAACTTTATCAGCGGATTGATCCGAAAACCCCAAAGAGGAAGTGTCTGTAAAAATTCAATATGTGTTTCGAATGAAAAGCCCTCACAACTTCCGGGGGCATAGCAGAAAATACTCAATGTTCGGGTGGCGGTAATGCGGGAATCCAGTTGGCGCAGGGAACCGGCGGCTGAATTGCGCGGATTAGCGAAAGCCGGTTTGCCTTCAGCTAACTGCTGCTCGTTTAGCCGCTCGAAATCGTTGCGATCCATATAGACTTCGCCCCGCACTTCCAATAATGACGGGATCGGGTGTTGATTAGAGCGCAGTTGCAACGGGATTGAGCGAATGGTTTTAAGATTCTGAGTAATATCTTCGCCGGTGATGCCGTCTCCACGGGTTGAACCGGACACAAAAATTCCGTTCTCATAAACCAATTCTACCGCCAACCCGTCGATTTTCGGTTCGGCAACAAATTCGACCTGCTCACCGGGCAGGGCTTTATGGACTCGGCTGACAAACTCGATAACTTCCGCCTCATCCATGGCATTATCGAGGCTCAGCAGGGGAATACGGTGAGTTACTGTATTAAACTTTGTTAGCGGGCTTGCGCCGACCCGCTGGGTTGGGGAATCTGCTGTTTTGTATTGTGGAGAGCTTTCTTCTAATTGCTGTAATTCACGCATCGAACTGTCGTATTCAGCATCGCTGATGGTGGGATTATCGAGAATGTAGTAGTTGTAATTGGCTTCGTTGATCTTCCGGCGAAGTTTTTCTATTTTTTGCTTAAAGAGGTCCATAGACAAAATTTAAGTATTGTTTGTTAAAAATTATACCCCCGAAAAACGGGGGTATAATGATTTCTAAAAATGCTGAATTTTAGCTGCAATTTTATTTTTTCGTTTATGCTTCTTCGCCTTTTTTTTCGAGCATTTTTATAAAAGGTTTAAAAAGGTCAATGGGGATTGGGAAAATAATTGTTGAATTATTTTCGGTAGCCACTTCCCTCAGAGTTTGCAGAAAGCGTAATTGAATGGTGATAGGTTGTTTACTGAGAATTTCAGCGGCTTCCAAGAGTCGCGCTGACGCCTGAAATTCACCTTCGGCGTTGATGATCTTGGCGCGGCGTTCCCGCTCGGCTTCAGCCTGTTTTGCCATGGCGCGCTGCATTTCAGTGGGCAGATCGACATGTTTGATCTCAACCTGGGAAACTTTAATGCCCCACGGATCAGTGTGGGTGTCGAGGATAGTCTGGAGTTCCGCGTTGATCTTTTCACGGGCGGCGAGCAGTTCATCCAGTTCGGCTTCGCCTAAAATACTCCGCAAAGTCGTCTGTGCCAGCTGAGAAGTGGCGTAGAAAAAGTCTTCCACTTCAATAATGGCTTTAGTGGGATCCATAACCCGGAAATAGACTACCGCATTGACTTTGACAGATACATTATCTTTGGTGATAATGTCCTGAGCCGGAACGTCGTGGACCACAGTCCGCAAGCTGACTCTGACCATCTTATCGACGAAAGGGATGATCAGAAATAGCCCTGGTCCCTTAGCCCCGATCACGCGCCCTAATCGGAAAATAACGCCTCGTTCGTATTCCTTTAAAATACGGATAGCGCTGGACAGGACAAAAATTACTAAGACAATGATGGTTAAGATTTGAAGTTGCATAGTATTCTCCTTATTTTATACTTGTTTATATTCTTCTACGGTTAATTGCATGTGTTCCACCGATTTCACAATGATTTTAGCGCCCTTTGGAATCGGCTGAACTGCACAGGCTTTCCAGATTTCACCGTGAACTTTGACCGTTCCTTCGATGAAAATATCAGAAGCGGCAATACCGACTTCCCCGACAATGCCTTCCGCGCCGGTGACAGGCTGACGTTTATGGGCTTTTACAACGAAAGACGCCGCGACGATGATGAAAAGCGCCGTGAAAACCACAACGGGAATAATGACAGACAGTGAAACGGAAAACAGCGCTTTGGGCGCTTCACTGACGTTAAACAGCATCATGGATCCTAATATCATAGAGACTATTCCTCCAATAGTTAACAGCCCGTAGCTGGTGATACTCACCTCCAGAATGAACAGGATAATGGCGACGATAATAAGCGCCATACCGGCATAATTAATCGGCAGCACCTGGAAGGCGAAAAATGCCAGAATTAGAAAAATAACGCCAAGAACACCGGGGAAAATGGCGCCGGGACTGCGGATTTCAAAAAACAGTCCGTAAAATCCCAGGATCATCAGTAAATAGGCAATATTCGGGTTGCTGATAACATCTAATATTTTGCGATGGAAGCCCATCTGTTGGATAATTATTCTGGCATTATGGGTGGATAAAGTTTTATCGCCCGCTGGGAGTTTAGCGACTTTTCCATCGAGATATTCAATGAATTCATCTAGATCCTTAGCGACGAGATCAACTACATTCATCTTAACAGCTTCGGTCTCGGTGATGGAAACACTTTTCCGGACGGCTTCCTCGACCCATTTTTCGTTGCGACCGCGTTCATGGGCAAGACTGCGAATCTGAGCCACCGCATCGTTGGTTATCTTTTCCATCATGGCTTCGGTGCTGGCGGAATCTGGTTTGCCGCCGCCGAAGGGACTACCGCCGCCGCCCAGGGTAACCGGGTGCGCCGCCCCGATATTTGTTCCGGGCGCCATGGCGGCGAAATGGGCTGATACGGTAATGAAGACGCCGGCGGAAGCGGATTGTGCGCCCCGTGGACTGATATATACCGCCACTGGAACTGGAGAGTTCAGAATATCTTTGATAATATCCCGCATTGAGGTCATCAAACCGCCAGGCGTATCCATTTGCAGGATCAGACACTCAACATTTTCTTTATCGGCGCGGGTGATGTTTTCATGGATGTATGATGCTGCCACAGGGTTAATGACGCCATCTATCTGGAGTACCCAAATCTCCTTTGTTTCTGACGTGGAATCAGAAGCAAAAACACCGGTAGTGAATATGATAAGTAGTAAAAATATTAGTATGAACAGTTGTTTCTTCATGTTTTGTGGATTCCTGTTGGAATATACATGTCTTCGCGCTGATTCTCAAAGTTTTTCTGTACAATTTTTGAAATGATCACATCCGACGTCCCTGTAATACCCGGTAATCGGATTATTGTCAAGGTCATCCGATGGATATGACAGGAGTGTATGATCCATATATTTAATCACGATGTAGTAAAAGAGAATTTGGTTTTTTTCCGACGGTGGTGACACATTATATTGAAAATGTCCGCCGGAAAGCGCCATAGGGGTCAATGAATATCTTCCATTTTTCCCGTAGTGCGTATAGATCGTTACCGATCTGACTTTTCCGATATTTCTTCCCAGATCGCAGTATATTTTTTCCACGTCTTTTACGGCGATTTTTTTGGCAACCCGTTTTGGCTCGACGACGGGGACGACAATTAGATTTTCTTCCGGATTATCGGCTGGATATGCGAAAATGGAATAATCGCTGAATTCTGCCGTGATAAAATAATAAAAGGAATCGGACCGCACCATTTCCGGGATTATCCGGAACGTATATACACCTTTGTCATTTACCATAGTGTATTCATTAAACAGCTCACCTTCTTCAAAACGGATAAAAATCTTAACACTATTGATCTGAAGCGATCCCGGTTCCACAAAACAGGTGATCCGATCAAATTGATTATAGGCTAATTCTTCAACCTGCTGATGATATAGTTGGGGACTATTTGAAGCGAAAGAGATGAAATTAAAGAGAAGAATATTAATGAAGGTACGACGAATAATTTTCATTTGTTTAGAACAGAACCGCCATGGAGACGGTCAGCCGGTCTTCCTGGTATTTTTGAGCGCTGAAAGTGTCGAAATATGAATGAGAAATCGTCTGGTTGCCAGTTGCCCGCTGATACGCACAGCCTAAAATAAAGGATTTCTTGATAATAGTTTCAATGCCGGCGCCGAACAGGTGAAAATATTCGTCATCGGGATCCGGATTTTCATAGGGTGACTGGATCCGGCGATAGGCAAATCGGGTTGAAATTGACCGTCCGATCGGAAGCGCCGCCGAGACTCCGATATCCGTAGTTCTGCGCAGGTTCCAATACAAATCACGATTGATGTCAGCCTTATCAGTCAACTGGTCCACCTCAATTTTCTGCCAGTTATGAATGACAAGCTCCAGCCCGATTGTCAGATTACGAACTGTAATCGCTAAACTGGGCGCAACTTCCAGAGGATACCGGGATTTATACTCAAAATCATAATAGTCCTCAGCAGTGGAATCGATGCCGCTGTCAGATGTGTATATTTCCGAAGATTCGCTGATTTCGTGAATGGTCATATTGAGCGGTGCGGATAGTCGTAAGCCAAATTTAAAATTTGTCGACTGGTATGACAGCCCGACATCCATATTAAACCCGCTGTAATTGGGTTTGATGACCTGCTGGTATTGGATCCGATCTTCGAATGTAACATCATTGGTATCAATGGCAGTTTCCGTTGATTTATAAGTACGGTTACCGTCATAGAAATTTAATGATAATCCAAGATTGAAATTTTTTATAAATTCCACCGCACCGGCTAAACGAAGCGTATTTAGCGCTCCGGTTTCTTCGATATCTGCTTCTTGGTAAATATCGCCAAACTCTTTCGACACCAGTCCTTTGCTGCTTAATGTGGTATAGTAATAGGCTGAAGGCGCATAGCTGACTGCCAATACCATATTCCCCTGATATACCGGAACAGGATAAGCAAAACCGACGTAATCAGGTTGTAGGGCATTTGAGGAAGCGCCAAATTCCCGGTTGTTTCCCGCCAGCGTAGTTTGCTGATCGACAGTGATATTACACATGGAAATGCCGGCTTTGGGGCGCCTGATATTTGTCAGAAACGCAGGATTTTCAAGGGTTGTTGAAATGTCTCGTGAGATAAGGGAATTGTTATGTAACGAAAATGAGGAAGCTCCAATACCATTTACATCCCAGAATGGACGCAAGGCTTCGCTGCTCATTGCTTCGTTAAAAAACTGGGCAACTGCAATCGTTGATAAAAGAATTAATACTGTAATAAAACCGATAGTATGTTTTTTAAAAGAGGTCACTCAATTGCTCCTTTTGTTACTGCTTTGGGATGATTTACTTGAGGATTTGGAGGATGATGATGATTTGCCGGACGAACTCGATCGTGAAGATGAACTGCTGGAACTCTTGCTGCCTGATGAACTGCGGACAGCTGATGAACGACTGGAACTGTTTTTGGATGGGCTTTGGTAAGACGGAGTGCTGCCGGATGAACTGGAAGATTTACCCGATGAAGATTCGCGTTTTGGTCTTGATATTGTCTCTTTCCGGCTTGACGATGATTTTGTTGCCGGCTTTGTTTCCTTATTGATATGAGGAGTTGGCTTGGGCTCCGGATTGCCGGTTTTTTTCACGTTTGGTTTTGAAGAGGGGTATCGTTTGACTTCTGAACCTGGGGATGGTGGCGGTAATAATTTGTTTTGGAAACCGGGAATGCTTGGTGTTGGGGCATCGGATTTTATCTTTTCTTTGGATGGTCG
>JAHIOG010000385.1 GCA_018895675.1 bacterium | reverse complement strand
TCTGAAATAATTACACTTGTTAATTTTAGTGGTGACTGACTACAATAAATTCCACCGCCTTTATCTGCTGAGTTACCCGAAATAATTACATTTGTTAACTTTGGTGATGAATTATAATCAGATAAAATTCCACCACCTCCATAGGCTGAGTTACCTGTAATAATTACTTCTGTTATTGCTGGAGATGAACTACTTCCACAATAAATTCCACCTCCTCCATCATCCGCTTTATTATTCTGAACGATTAACAGTATCAGTTTTGGGCTACTATTCACAATAAATAATCCACCGCCACTATTTACATTCCCACCATTCTGCAAGGCAAAACCTTTTATTAAGGTTGTTGTATCGATATTAGCGTTTGATGGATTCATATGGATAACACTACCTTTTCCACCACCATCTATAATAGTATTACTTGTGTCACCGGCGCTTATAAGTTTTATCCCATTTTTGTCCGACCAGAAGATATTTTCATAGTATGTGCCTGGTTGGACAAGCACTGTATCGCTTGAATCCGCAGCATTCAATCCAGCCTGGATTGTTGAATAATCATTAGGGACATTGATCGTACCTGCATATCCAAAAAACGATGAGGTTAAGAAAAGCAAAAACACAATTCCAACTTTTTTCATCGGTTCTCCTAAATTATTTAAAATTTTAACAAAATTGTTTTATACTTACCTTTCACGATCTTTTTTTATATGTAACAAATCCGAACACATTGATTTCTTGGAACGTTAATATGGCACCCTTTTGCAATTCTATATCTCTATATTTATTTGCTCCCTTTATTATACCCGTTATATGATTTTCAGGGTCAATATCAGTTACTTTGACATTAATAGGATTACATAACTTATTGTCAATATTTAAATAGAGGATAACTACATCGCCTATCTCAATTTTTTCTGGATCTTTATCTCCTACGCTTTTAACAAACGTGAGAATTTCATATGGCCGCCGTTTAAAAGTAATGTTATCTTTACACATAATGATTTCCAATCTTTTTATTTTTTCTGATAATCGCTATCTGTTAGATATTGATTTAAATATTTTTTTCTTGCTCTTTTCATCATTCCAGGCTGCGCTTTTATTTTACTTGAAGATACTCGACAATACTTTTAAAAGCAATAACTGTTTTATGCTGCGACAGAGACCGTCGTAACGGGGATTACACCTGTCAGGTTTATTAGATCCTTCCTCATCACTTGACTTAAGCCGGTCTGACAAATACTCAATTCCGCACAATTTCCCTACCGGCTTGAGTTAAGTGATAGCATGCATTAGATTTTTCCCCTTCAGATAAGATTAACTGATTACACCTGTCAGGTTTATTAGATTCTTCCAACCCAGATAAGATTAATTGAATAAACCTGACAGGTGTAAGGTTATTCCAAAGCATATTTCGCTATCTCCAAATAATTGATTTTAGCGTTTCGGTGGTCTTCTATAAAACGGTCTCTCCCTTCGAAAATATCATAAATTGTTTTGCGAGGCAGCTTAGTTGGCTTGTTACCGAGCAGAGTCTGATAGGAACTCCAGCGATAATTTTCGAAAGATTGGGTTATTTGATGGTGAACGGGATTCAAGTGAATATAGATGATAATCATTTTCAAATATTCTTCGGTATCAATGAGTTTTCGCTTGAATGGTCTCTCAAACAGACTGCCCGAGCGGTTCTCCTGTCGGTTGATGGATTTAGCGTAGCAGTTGAATAAATTGGAAAAAGCCTGGGTGATTAAGTGGTTACACCAAGATCCTGCTACACCTGTCAGGTTTATTAGTTTTTTCTCCTCCAGATAGGATTTACTGATTAAACCTGACAGGTGTAATTCCCCGGATTTATTAGGTTCTTTTTCCTCAGATGAGCTCAATTCTGTAAACCTGACAGGTGTAGGTGTTATATCCTTAACTTTTACCAGCAAATGAAAATGGTTAGGTATCAGACAATAGGTGTAAATTTCTACAAAAGCCGATATATACGAATTAAGTTTTTCAAGAAAATAGAGGTAATTCGCATCGGTATAAAAAAGCCGGTCATCTCCATTCGCCCGATTATAGACGTGGTAAAACTGATTCTCGATGAAAATGGGCATAGTATTTTGAGCTTTGGTGTGCATTGTTTCCTACACTTTAGACCTGACAGGAAAAAAAACCTGTCAGGATTATTAGATTTTTCTCCTTTAAATGAGATCAAGCGATTACACCTGTCAGGTTTATTAGATCCTTCTTCTTCAGATAAAAATAATTGATTAAACCTGACAGGTGTTGCCTTTGTTGCTATCAGGCTTACTATAAAAACTAAACTTTCAGGCATCTTAGCTTTTTCACTATTCGCTGTAATTTTACTTGAGATATTAAGTAATCCTTTTAAAAGCAAGAACTGTTTTATGCTTCTAGCATTACGACGCTCCTGCGTCAGAACTCAGTAAAATCAAACAAATGGAGTAAAACAATCGCAAATAAAATTTACATGAATTGTCATTCTGATGAAACGAAGTGAAGAAGAATCTCCGACGAAAAACCAAAGAGATTCTTTCCCACCGGGGACCCCGACTCGTCGGGGCACTCGTTCCTCGTTCAAGAATGACAGCTTTGATCTTTTTATTTGCGACTGTCCCGACCAGTCATATTTACTGAGTTCCGGTCGTGATATGAACATCACATCAATAATAAAAGAGACCGGATGTTTTACCGGTCTCTTCACTAATGTATATAAAAATATTGCTTACTCGTCTTCAATAGCTGCTTGAGCGGCAGCCAGGCGGGCAATCGGCACACGATAAGGCGAGCATGAAACGTAATTCATACCAACTTTGTGGCAGAACTTAACGGATGTGGGTTCACCGCCGTGCTCTCCACAGATACCGACTTTCAAATCCGGACGGGTGCTGCGTCCTCTTTTAGTGCCCATTTCCACCAATTGACCAACGCCGGTCTGATCCAATACCTGGAACGGATCGACTTTTAGAATACCTTTGTCGATATAAATCGGCAGGAATGTGCCGGCATCGTCACGGGAATAGCCGAAGGTCATTTGAGTCAGATCATTGGTGCCGAAGGAGAAGAATTCGGCTGTTTCGGCAATTTCATCGGCGGTCAAAGCGGCGCGGGGGATTTCGATCATTGTACCCACAAGGTAATCGATTCGCTCGCCTTTTTCTGCGAATACTTTTTCAGCCGTGGCGCGGATAATCTCTTCCTGCATCTGGTATTCCTTTTTTGTGCCAATCAGCGGAACCATGATTTCAGGTTTGGTGTCGATGCCTTTGGCTTTGCAATTCAGAGCGGCTTCAATAATAGCGCGGGCTTGCATCTCGGTAATTTCCGGATAGGTGTTGCCGAGACGACAACCACGATGACCGAGCATAGGATTGAATTCCGCCAGAGAATCAACTTTATTTTTAATCTCTTCGACTGAAAT
>JAHIOG010000384.1 GCA_018895675.1 bacterium | reverse complement strand
ATACCTCAAATCATCTTATATGTAAAGATTTTTTTGAAACGCTATATTAGTGCTTGTTTATGATGAGCAACTTCTTTGTGTGTTTCGTCAACTACATTATCTGCACCGGCAAATTTTTCCTGTATTTTAAAATTTCCTCTTTTTTTGTTTAATAAACCAATCTTAATTTTTGCCATTTTCTAAATTTCTACTTATTATTAAATTCATTCTATCCTTTGCAGATATTATTTTACCGTCAAGATAAATATCAACTCCACCGTTTCTTAATTTAGTATCCCATTTTATAGCTTCAGGGAATTCCTCTCTACAATACATTAGCTGTGGTACCGGTAAAAACCCCATCTTAAAGATGTCGTAAAAACCTTGCGGAGTATATGTGTCTTTTATATTAGTCTCAATAGCATTTATTACTATTTTAGCTTCGTTTATAAGATGGAGCATCCTTTTGTTAACATCCTGATTCTCATACATATTATCTATCCAGCCTTTTTCCCTATACTCCCTGTATTTATTAAGAGAATGCAAGGTTATTTTAATGCTTTCATCTATTATTTCCGGTGTTGCCAAATCATTACCCTCAGAATAACTAACGACATGAATTATATCCGGGCTCTGACTGTTAAAAGGCTCGATGTCATCCATTAATGCGGTTATTGATGCCAGTTGTTTTTTTGCTTTATCGATATCGTGCGATAAATAACTTAAACCAACCCTTGTCTGCAAAAACACCTTAAAATTCGAATCTTCAAGACTTTTTACCATACTTAATGTTGCTCTTGCTTTTGCCAGGTCATTAATTGCTGAAGTATGCTTGGGGTCATTTAACATTATTTGCAGAACAAAATGTTTTATGCCTAGCTTCTTGGCAGCCTTTGCAGCAAGAAAGGCTGATACCGCATAACTTACATCGTCCGATGCGCGGAATGCAAAATGATGGGCTACATTTGCTTCGTATGGTTTATCGATTTTGGCAATATATTTAATTGTTTCAAAATGTTCGGTTAAATTATCAAGAAGATTTAACGCCCCCCGTCCATCTATTTTAGAAAACCACCATAGTGATAAAGCATGCCATGCGATATTTAATGATTTTTCATGTATTTCCGCTTGTTTGCAGAGATTTTTTGTACCGGAATAAGTTCTTACAAGCATCGGTTTTGCAGCTTCATATATACGTTCATATTCCTCTGGCGAATTAACCCCTACACCTCCACCATTAGGAAGATTATCCCAGTTTTCTCCAAATTTTGATTGAGTTAATTGGGAAGTTCCTATTGACAGTACATCCAAATAGCCACTATGAGCCAATAAGCGGGACCATTCAATAAATTGTTTTACAGATTCATGTCTGTTTTCAAGATAAGGTCCTGCGTGAGCTCTTATTACCGGCGGTAAATTGTTTTCTCTACCATACCTGATGCGATCGATTAATCCATCATGTACTGTCCCGAAATTCTTATATCCACTTCTATCCACAGGTAATGTTGATATATAATCTCCTTTATCAATTATTTCTTTACCAAAGCCATCTAAGGTGATTTTATATGTACTATCGTCTTTAAATCCTTTTGGTGCGTATGAATGATCTATGCCAAGCATTTTCAGACTATCTGTAAATGATTCATCACCATAAAAAACAATTACGTCTTTATATAAATATTTAATTTTATTACAAGCTTCAGGCAATCCGGCAAACCAAATACTTTTCAGTTTTCCACCATCTTTTTCCAACATTTTCTTTGATTCCAATTGGTACATGAGTTTTTGGAATATCAGTACTGCATCATCAACATTCAGACGGTAACTAAAGCCCAAACCCTGTATATTATTTTTTATAATCCATTCTCCGATTAATGATGAATTGTAAATATTTTGTGGATTTGTCATTGCTTTTGATACTTCAGAGTTTGCAACAACAACTTTAAATCCACATTCTGTAAGAAATTCTTTAATTGTAGCCACACCTAAAGTATGGGCGTCAAAATCTGTTTTTGCTAAACCAATTGTATCGTCTAATGTAATAGTGTTATTCATATTCTATAAAATCCCGTGACTTATTTATTGATTCAATTTGTAACTTTTTTCTCCACTAATTGTCATATCCCACAAATCTGAAATCAGGTTATCAGTTGAAAGACCCAATTTGCACAACGTTCTGCCCTCTGAACGAAAATCAGTATCTAATAATTTACTTCCTTCTTCTATAAAGTAGTCAATTGTTGGAGTTGGAATTCCCAGGGTTTTTCCAAATGAAGACATTGGCACTAATCCTGTTGGAATATCTTCCCAAATATATCTGTGATTTATTGTTGTAGGAGCTAATATATCTTGATATGTAGGATTAGATTTTATCATTTCATAGACCGAAGTTTTAGGAAGTCCATATCTTGAATTTAACCAATCAACAACTGAAAGTTTATTTATTCCAATTGCTGCTGCAATTGATTTGAATTCAAAATCTACTTTTTCGATATATTGTGCAACTTTTTTGGTAACACCATCCGTGTAAAAGTTAAATATTTCTTTTTTTAAAATTCGTTCTTTATTTAAAATAGAAATTACCGGATGAAATATGGCTCCAATATTACTAAAACTTGTATCTAGAAATGTATCCGCTTTGATTATATTATGGAATACCTCTGAAAGAACATTTATTACATAATCAGTATCCCTGGAACATAATGCTGATACTGATACTTCCTTCTTAATTCCTTTGATTTCAATTAAGTCAGGTCTCTTTGGTCTTGCGACAAAAAACAAAGTAGTTGCTTCGGCAACAATAACATTTGCTTTGCATCCCACTTTGTTCAATGTTTGGCTAAACAACAAAGCACCCAATGTTCTTCCGGGTACAAGTAATATTATTTGACCATCTTTTAGATAAGGAGCAATTTTTTCAGCAATATCACTATGTCCGTTTGCAGTTATTACAATGATTATTACATCACTATGATATACAGCCTCAGAAAGGTTATTGCCCACATAATTTAACCTGATTTTATCCGATTTATCACCGAACTGTATTGTATAATCATGGTCTTTAATATATTTAATCCGCTCCTCAGATCTATTATATAAAGAAACCTCGTATCCTTGTAGAAAAATATCTCCTGCAATTACCAATCCACCGTTTCCAGCTCCAATTACAGTATATTTCTTTTTTCTCATTTTATATCCTTCTAAAATTTCTTCTGCCATATATATCTTTAGCCTGCCTTACTTACACATAACGATCAAAGCATGATGTACGAGGAACAAGAACACGCATATTCTTTCCCATTTTGAAACTGCCTGAGAATCCCACTAACATCATTTCCATTGAATCAATTTAATATATCGCTGAAATCCGGGCTTCATGAACCCTGGATTGATTACGATAGAAACGTCGGTGCAAATTGTTATTTGTTAGATTTCTTTTTATCAATATGCTCCTGTGGTCATTTGATACTATTTGATTAGTAGACACTTCTTAACGGCTGAAAAACCATCTGCCCCGCCTCTAGCGGGATCTTCGACCTTGATTCGGTATATATAGACTCCGGAACTATATTGTGCCGCATCCCATCGCACTGAATAATATCCAGCCTGTTGCGTCTGGTTGACTATCGTTTCCACCAGGCGGCCATTCATATCATATACCGACAAAATCACTTTAGATTCTTTAGGTAGTTCGTATTTGAATCCTGCTTCCGGTTACGGGGTTCTTTTCGGTTCCTTATCTAACTTCTTTTTTGCATTTTGTTCCTGTTTCCTTTTCTTCTGTTTCTGACCCTTGTTCTTATCCTTCTTGCCACCTTTGTCTCCCATTGTGTACATCCTTTCCTGTTTTAAATCATCTTCTCGCCGCAAAGGGCGCTAAGTCATAAGTTATGGTTTTTCGTATCTTAATTGTCCTTTCGGCCAACGATACATACACGCTAAAATAATGTTTGATAATATATAACGATGTCTATGTTACCACATTAAACGGCTTCTTGAACCCTGGATTGATTACGACAGAAACGTCGTATCAATCCTTATGTGTTAGCAATTTAAGATTAATACAGCTTTAGAATATCAATTATTCGCTAAACTAATGTGAAGTTTCATTCCAAGAACGCGTGCATATTTTTCCAGGGTCGACAATCGAATGTCTTCTGCATGGTTCTCTATTCTTGATATTGCAGATTTCTTGGTATCGAGTTTATTCGCAAGTTCTTCCTGAGTATATCCGGATTTTTCACGCAGTTGTTTTAATAGTATGCCAATTTTAAAATTTTCATACACCGTGTTAAAATTCTCTGAAAATTCAATGTCTCTACTTTTTCTGCTATCAATATATTTATCCAGGTCTCTCATATTATTTTCTCCTCATAATAGTCACGTTTACGATTTTCAGCAATCTCAATATTACGTTTAGGTGTTGTCTGAGTTTTCTTAATAAACGCATGATTCAATACAACAATTT
>JAHIOG010000383.1 GCA_018895675.1 bacterium | reverse complement strand
CCGCTATCGGTTTCCTGTTTTCTTTTTTCGTCGGTGTTCCGATTGCAAACTGGGGGATTAGAAAAGGGCATTGCACACTTACCCCATCATCACTTCCTAAACATTTCTTGAAAGGAATCATCCCGAAAGATCAGAAAAAGGAATCAGCCGGCAACTTGACAATGCACTCCGGTAATATTGAAACACTGGCATTTCATGCCGCGCTAATCGGATTCGTTTATATTTTAACTTATGCCTTTACTTTAGCACTGGGGAAAATTCTACCACCGGATATAGGCAAAATGCTCTGGGGATTCTTTTTCTTTTTCGGGATGGCTATCGCATTTTTATTAAGAATGATTATGAAAAGACTTGGAATAGAACATTTGATCGATTCCGGACTGCAAAGAAGAATAACCGGATGGTCTGTAGATTTTTTAATAGTATCCACTGTTATGGCAATCCAATTAGTAGTCCTGTGGAAATATATAATTCCGGTTTCCATAATTGCAATATTAGGCGGTCTTTTTACAACTCTAATTGTGGTTTATTTGGGGAGAAGACTCTGGTCATATAATATTGAAAGATCCGTCGCTATTTACGGAGCGGTAACAGGCACCGTATCAAGTGGACTATTATTACTTAGAATAGTGGATCCTGAGTTTAAAACGCCGGTAGCCATAGAAATTGGACTGATGAACCTGTTTATGGTGCCTATTATTCTTGGTTATGGAATACTTATCAATGCACCGATATGGTGGAACTGGAGTGTCTTATTAACCGTTGGAATATTTATAGCGACCCTTGTCATATCACTTTTACTCATGTGGTTTTTAAAATTGACAGAAGCGCCAAAATTTTAAAGGGAACAGAATTTTCGAATTACAGCGGTTTTTCTCAATGAGATCTCCTTGAGACAGAAGTTTTGTCCTATGAAACAACGATCTTTGATTTTGCAAATATGTTAACCATCCCATAATTCCTTCTAATAATGGCTATTAAAAATGAAACCTGCCCGATAACAATTCGTTTTATCATCTTGACTGTTTATTAATGAAGTGCGATTGGAAAATGAATAGACCGGCGCTCTGGATAAGTGATGTGATTCTTTTGGGAATTAGAAATAACATCCATGATTTAGCATCACAAATAATAATGAAAGTACATTCCTATCAATGTTATATTTGTGAAATTCGTCTGCCTGTGCGTAGCACCTGTCTGCGTCCGGCAGCTGCCGGACAGGTAGACGCAGACAGGTGTAATTCGTGGACTACTTTCATATAAAATTCAATAATGAGCTTGACTGTGGTCTATCGTAAAAATAAAATGATGAAAGTATTGCTTTGTTTAATATGCCTGGCAGCAGCTGTGAAATTAAATATGGCTCAGGTTCTGGAGGAATATAAGGCAGAAAATAAAATAAATAACGAGATATATTTCCATTGCAGGGGAATGTTTATCGAGGAAGGTGACAATGCTTACATGACTTCAAATTTCTTCGATAAAGCTGGCCATAATATATTAAAAGAAGAAATAGAATATAAAGCCGGGTCTTTTGAAATATTGAAGTATGAATTAGAGGACTATCGCACCGGAAGGAAAGAAATAATCACTGGCAGAAATAATGAATATATTTTGCGGTATAAAATGAATTCTGATAATAATTTCAAGGAAAAAGGCCTAAAAAAAGGTGGATTGATACTGCACGGTTCCTTTCTGCCGATATTCATTATAAAGAAACTTGCTATGCTCAATAATGGTCGGGAAATATCATTCCGGTTGATAGTTCCTCTCCGTCCAACAACTACAAGATTTCGACTAAAACAGATTGGCATGATAAAAGTAGATGACAAAGAGTGTTATGAGATAAAAATGGAAGCCTTTTTATGGATAGCCAGGAAATTAGTTGCGCCCATATTTTTTTATATTCACACAGAAAAGCCCAACAGGCTGATTATGTACAAAGGCAGATTGTTGCCAACAGACGAAGAGGGAAATCCTCTAAATGGGGTTATAACGTTTTCTTACAGTGATTTCTAATAGACAGCGCCAGGTTCATGTATCTAACTGGTGCATCACCTGCGCTGGTCGGATTAGCACAATCCTTTTATTAGTTCAAAAATTTATTAAAAACTCTCCAAAAAATCACAGCTCTAAGCGTCAAATTGGATACGCTTGTTAGGTATGAATATTTCAATAAGGTACAGACTTATCTCAAATAACTTTATTTTCAACTAAAAACTATATAGTAATCCAAATCCTAAGTGTGAACCTTCAGAAAATGCTGTCTGAAAAATAGAAAGACTTAAATCAAAATCTAATTTTCTATTAATAGGGATAATGAGTCCGGTTCCTAGTTCAAAAGACTGACTATACCCTCCAGTTCCTACGGTTGTTTCACCATTTACTCCAGAGCCTTGTATTGATCCATTTTTTAATGTTTCTATACCTTTTGGATAATGGGATATGCCCAAACCCAATTCAAAATAGGGATTGAATTTTAAAACATTTGTTTTATAGCGCAGTTTGGGTAATAACATGAACTCTCTTTTCCTCTCTCTGCAGACGAGATGTTCAAAATTCAGAATAATGCTAAGACTATTGTTGAAATTACACAACAGATTTATTTGACTACTTAGAGCAAAGTAATTTTTCAACAATGAGGGACCGGTACTAAGCCCTATTTCAAATTTGTTCTTTGCTGGTAAACTTGTTGACACGAAGAAGATTAAGAAAAAATATATAATAATTGATTTAATAATACTCACTTTCATTTTAATGTCTAACCTCCTTTAAAATCTAATTTATGGAACTCAACTTTTAGATGCAAAATACTAATATACATAAACAGAGTGTATATCAGTCGCTGTATTCCCATCTGAATCTGTTACTTCGCATTTAAGTGAAAAATCAAATGAAGGTCCACAAGTAATTGTCTGATAACCTTCCCACCAAGACATATAGATCCATACTCCAGGGGGGTGCCAATGGTGTTATATCATTGGTTCCAAATGGTTCAGGTATACTTTCATCATTTCGATACCACCATTTATAGTTAGTGTATATGCCACTACCTCCGGAAGGATTAGCAGTAAAAGTACCATTCTCATCTGGATCTAAATGAGTGGGACCAGAAATATAAACAGATAAAGGTGCTGGAGGTTCATAATAAATGTTAAAAGTTATAGATTTCGTTTTTGTAAAAGATATACCAAAAATTTTGTGCTTTGCCCATATCTTAAAAATATGGTCACCAACACCTAACTCCCAGGGTAAAGCACAAAATTGATCTTCCATCCACGAAGCTTCGTCTGGAATCCAAAAATCTCTGTACAAAATTCCGTCAATATATGCTTTCACATGTGCATCACTAAAAAGATTAGACACTTTATACCACATTCTTATACATTCATCTGGTAAAAAAACATACATATTAAAACTTTCACCATTAGTCGGATTTAGTATCTCTATCTCTGGATAAAATAAACTCTTGTCGGCCCTTTTATTTACATCTTCTCTTGAAAATGAATAATTTAGCGAATCAAAATGTAGTATTGGATATTCAGGACCAGATAGTTTACCTACTAATTTTGTATCAGAATCTCTGTCAAAATGTACTTCTTCATAAGGATTTAATGGTTCATTTTCTGAACATGAAACAATAAATATAAGTGCAACAAATAGTGAAAATAATGTCTTTTTCATGATTTAAACCTCCCAAATTTTAAAATAAATACTCCCTCTTTGTACAAAGTAATAAAAGTAATAAATGAATTAAATTTATAGGTACCGCATTTTCACCTCTTCTTTTTATATGCTTAACATTGTCAATACATAGAAAATTTTCCATATATGAACCTTATCTCAAGAGATCTCGAGATAGCAGGGACTTTTTTCCACCTATTTTCCATATTTGATATAAAATACGGAAAAATTGCTGTTGCTTTTTTCAGTTTATATTTCATACAATTGAATATTATAAAAACAACGAATAAAAAGCAAGAAGATATTTAGACCTGACCTTGAATTAAAATAGCGTCCTGGATTTATCGGGGTGAACCTTAATCCCGTCACTCTTGTTCCCAAACTCTATGTACAGGCAGATTCTTACCAACAGATGAAGAGGGAAATCCTCTGGATGGGGTTATAACGTTTTCTTACAGTGATTTCTAATAGACGGCATATTTGTTAGAAGTCTATTTATTTTGTGTGGACCACACCCTCAAGTATTCATCAGGTGAACAAACTGTTATTGTGGGATTTTTATAGTCTTTAATATTGCGTGTAATTAAAGTCGAAATTCCAGCAGATATGGCGGCATTATATTGTATAGCATCTTCATAATCTTTAAAGTCTGATTCTAAAGATAAATCGATTATCCTCTCGTCAACCGGAACAATTTTTATTAGTGTTCTTAATTTCTTCAGATTTTGTATTGCATATTTTTGGGATAACTGTTTAGATAAGATATAATGAAGATTTGCAAATACTATAGGCGAAGTAAATCCTTTTACCTTACCGCGATCAATTAGAGTAAATATTGCTGCAGCATTTTTATAAAATGGCTGACGTTCTGCTAATAAATCTAAGATTATATCAGTATCAATAAATATCTTCTGCATCAGGAATACTTATCGATTATATGTTTTTGGTATTCCTTTTTATAATCATAATCATTATTTAGGCTTATTATACCGGATAGAGTTTTTACCGTTGGAGATATATCGATATTATCTAGAATTTTATTATCACCTGTAAGATATTTGAAATAATTTTGAACAAGCGAAGAAAGACTCTGGCGACTTTCTTGTGCATATTTTTTAGCAATCTCTATCAAATCTTTTTCGATATTTAATGTAAGTTTAGTATTCATAATTAACCCCAATATGTTACGTAACTATATTACATATTGTTTACGTATAAGTCAAGTGAAAGTTTCTTTTTAACTTCTAACGTATGAGATACGGCGACTTTCAAAGTGAATTTCTTTACCGTAACGACATTCTTTTGCAAAACCGCCAATCTCCTAAATCATCGAACATACCAGGACGTTACATCCACGTAGATGTTTAGAATCTATTGATATGTTAATGGATAATTATCAGGATTTTCTAAAATATCAATTTCCAAGTCTATATCTAACGAGTGCCAAAAAATATGTGTATTGTGTAACAATTTCACATTTAATATATCTTTTACTTTTGCCAATCTAAACCATGGGTAATCTTTATAAGGTAAAAAGTATTCTTTACCCTTTATATATATCCAAAACCCATGCTTATCAATATTAAGTACTTCGATTTCCGAAGTGCTTATTCCAGGCGTTTGTGATCTCATTTTTTCTATCCTTGATAATTTTCTCAATTTCATTTAATTGATTATCTGTTAGTTAGTCCATAATTTTTAGCTAACTCAATGTTGGGGTATATCCAAAATTTAGCTTCTCCATCTGGACAATATTTATCAATGAAGATATGCTGGGAATAAGGTTTATCCTGCCGCTAATTTAAAAGTAATTACATCGCCGTTCCGGACAATATATGATTTGCCCTCGATATGGATCAAACCCTGTTCCCGCATCAGATGTTCGGAGCGGGTTTTTTCTATATCTTGCCAGTGACGCACCTCCGCCTTTATAAAGCGCTCTTCGAAACCGCTGTGGATCACGGCGGATGCTTTCACGGCAGGCGAACCGGTTTGTACCGTCCACGCCTGACACATATTCGATTCCATCGTAAAAAAGGTAATTAGCTTTAATAATGTATATCCGGCGTTAATCAGCCGATCCAATCCTGATTCCGGGATATGCCATTCCTTCATTAAGAGCAGTCGTTCTTCGGGTTCAAGTTCCGACATTTCCATGTCAAGATTTGCAGACAATGTCAAAAACAGATTCCCTGTTAATAATGCAAATTGTTCAAACTGACTTGTAACGGCGGATTTCTGACCGGTCGTTGCCTCTTCTTCCGAGATATTCCCGACAATCAGGACCGGCTTATTGGACAACAGCGCTAACTCTTTGATGAACGCCGCTTCTTCCGGATGAGTGTGATAACTTTTTGCGGCTTTTCCCTGAGCCAATAATTCCCGGATTTCCTCCAAAACAGTTAGTTGCTTCTTCAATTTCGGGTCGCCGGTCTTGGCTTTGATTTTAGTTTTACTAATACGATTTTTTACGGTTTCAAGGTCTTTCAGTATTATTTCAGTTTCAACAATCTCAAAATCCCGTTGCGGGTTCAATTCATTATCGATATGCGCCACATTAGGATTCTCAAAACAGCGCACCAGATGGATCAGGGCATCTACCGCTTGAATATGACTGAGAAATTGATTGCCGAGCCCTTCACCGTGGGATGCCCCCTTTACTAATCCGGCAATATCGACAAATTGAAGAGTAGTCGGAATCACTTTTCCCGGCTCATATATTTTCTTCAGTAAATCCAACCGCTTATCAGGCACTTCTACAATGCCGATATGGGGATCAATGGTGCAAAATGGATAATTTTCCATGGGCACCTGAGCGTGTGTCAAAGCATTAAACAAAGTTGACTTACCGACGTTAGGCAGTCCAACGATACCGCATTTAAACCCCATTTTGATTCTCCTGAGAGTTAAATTTTCAAAAAGATCATAAGATAAGGTATTAATATTATTTCACAGTCGGAATATATTTCCTTAAATAATCGATTAATTCTGCTTGCACCGAGATAGGAAAATTTTTAAATTTGCGTCCGCCTGTTGATTCAGGTATTTGAAAATGGAGTCGTAGTTCAATTGGTTAGAGCACCGGCCTGTCACGCCGGAAGTTGCGAGTTCGAGTCTCGTCGGCTCCGCGAAAATCCCCCCGTCAATAAAATCATTTCTCGTCGGTAAAATACGCTTTGTACTGCCGGATTTTATAAATCTGAATTATGACAATTGAGACAAGCTGCGAATTCAATTGATTTAATCAATTAATTTTACGAAAATGAGCTTGCTGATTTTTTTCCATCGGAGTCAAACATATGAAATTACGTATACAACCACGGATGCTGACCGGTTTCGTAATCATGATTTTCCTGATTCTGACACTCTGTGTTTTTGCCATTCTGTATACCAACCGGCTGCAGGAAAATTCTGCACGAATACTGGACGAAAATGTCTATAGCCTCAAGGCTGCCGAAGAGCTGGAAATTGCCCTGCTGGACATGAAAGGTCTGACGGCCTATTTCATTCTTGACGGCGAACAGAAATGGCTCGATCTCTTTAGCGAAAAGAAAAATTCCTTCTATACCTGGCTGGCTGAAGCCCGTAGCAAAGCTCATACAGCCGCGGAAGGAACCCTCCTTGATTCGATAGAAACGCAATTTCAACAATATCTGGGACATCATGCTCAAGTAGTTCATTACTATCACCAAAAAAACAACAAAGGTGCCCATGTACTGCTGGTTGGAGAAATGCGTGACACCTTTAATCGAATCTATGAAAAATGCGAGGAAATTTTATCTATCAATGAAAAACTCATATTCGAATCAGGCAGTATAATGGCCTCCGAGAACCGGATTGTAAACACCATCATGTACGGTATTGGCGTAGCGGGAATTATTCTGGGAATCAGCCTTGGAATCATCCTGGCTCGTAGCATAACCCACCCGATCTATAATCTGGTACTTAAAGTGAAGAGTGCCACCGGAGGCGAGTTGATCGAAAAGGTTGATATTTCACCGGAAACGGAGCTGGAACATCTGGACAAATATATCCGTGATCTGATTGAAAAAATACAGATGGTCAACCGCGATCTGGAGCACAGTCAATCTATGTTATTGCGCTCGGAAAAGCTTGCGGCACTGGGCAAAGTTGCGTCCGGCCTGGCTCACGAAATCCGCAACCCGTTAACTGCAATTAAGATGCTGATCTATTCGCTTCAGAAGGAGGTGAAGAAAAAACCGGATACCGAAAAGGATTTTAAAATCATTTTCAATGAAATAGACCGAATGGAGGGTTTTTTACAGAATTTTCTGGATTTTGCTAGACCACGAAATCCCAATTATGACCAGATT
>JAHIOG010000382.1 GCA_018895675.1 bacterium | reverse complement strand
GAGAATGAAAAATAAGCGCCCCACATAATGGCAGATATTTTTCATCTGTTCCAATCCATAATCCTTGTCTATTAAAACCACATCATTTTCCTCTGTAATATCACTCGCAATGAAATGAATGCATGAAGATAGAATTTTAATTTTAAACTTCCAGTCTCTAATGTTGGAATATGTTTCCTTTAATGAGCGGTATTCCTCTGACTTCAATAGTGTGGATGACTTTGGCATATCAATGCGAAAAAAGGAATAGTCTATTTCCTGCCCGACCAGGTCTGAGGCTTTTATCCGCCTTCTTCTTGTCAGTATCTTCTTTCGCTTTGATTTCATCAAGTATGCCGCTTTTAACCAATTTGACGGCACCTAAGGTTAATGTCCACAGACATGTTGGGGGTAACATAGAATTCTCACCGCAAAGAACGCAAAGTTCGCAAAGATTATTGCAGCTATGCTTTGCGTTCTTTGCGAACTTTGCGGTGAATTAGATTTGGCAAGTTCATGGACTAACCCCAGGATGCGAGTGGACACAAACCCTAAGCCAATAGGCATTTGACCGAGTTTTCCGCTTGTATCTATCCCTATAAGCATGGGACTATGGATTAACTTAGTGGGATAAAAACATATTCAAAATTTTCGCCCACCACACCGGTGCCAGCAACACCCACTCCAAAAGAGCCGGGCTTTGAGGCAGTGTTCGCCATTGCAGGCTTGCTTGCAGTAGCATACCTCGTGCTGAGACAGAAGAAATAAATATACAAATTCGAAGGGAGCAATCCCTTCAATCTTTTCTTTTTGAATTCAAAACCACTTCAAAATAGAACTAAATTCACTATGCAGCGACTTTTCAAATCATAAATTAAGCTCTTTAAATACTAATCTAATATCCATCTTTTTCGATTCTACAACAACGTTACCTTCATGCTTATGGTATGGATAGGTCTTTATATTCCTATAGTGGGGCACATCATCCCATCTGATAAATTTATCACTTTTCATATAGTGATATGAATATTTTATCAGCTTGCCTTCTCTATACCTCTCTTTTATATGGAGAATAGAAGAGTCTTCTAAATTCACAGTTGCGTTGAGTTTTTCGTTTTCTGGCAAAACTATAACCTCTCTAATAACAATTTTTTTTACAGAATCGCTTGCATTGAGGAAATCTATTGTCTCTTTAACTGGTATAGGAAATCTCTCCTGTACTTCCTTAGCTCTTCCATTAGCTCGACATAATCTCCCCAGTCTATCCAGTCGTCCTCCTCATCGAAAGATGCCCCCTCTTCTCTTATTTTTTTATCGAATTCTTTAAACTCCATCCTGTACTTTCGCTCAAACATCAATACTTTTTCCTCTAATTTTGACATCTTAAAATCAAGCCATTCTAAGACAACCAGATCTATGGACTCTTTTGTGTCCTTTAGAGGGTAAAAAATCTTAATAGCATCCATTACACTGGAGTTCATATTTATTATATCCTCATGTGAGTATATATAATTTAGGTAACCACTATGCGCAGGTGCGCAGGCAAGAAGGTAAACGACTAAAGTGCTAGGAAAAACTTGAATGATAATCCAACAATTTGAGAAACAGACAAAGTTAATGGCTGCACGTCGAACCTGACTATAAGTCCAGCAGCAACCACACCAAAAGAGCCGGGCTTTGAGGCAGTGTTCGCGATTGCAGGCTTGCTTGCAGTAGCGTACCTTGTGCTGAGACAGAGAAAGTAAATATTCAAAATAGTCCAGCCGAAGTGCTGGGAAGGGAGAAATCCCTTCAACTTTTTCTTTTTTAAAGCATGTTTGATAGTCTGAAATAGGGTGAGTCATGACCGAGAAAATCGAATGCGATGAATGCCACAAATTAACCGACCGGCGTTTTATCAGAGTTGAATTTAAGGAGAAAGACATGGACTGGGGATTAACGATTCCACGAGGTGACCCTGATTTCTGTTCACTTACTTGTTTAGAGAGCTGGCTGGATATAAAAGGCGATGGGTAACAAAGATTTTCGAAAAAATACCTGGGAAGCCCGAAACAATAAGATTCACGATTTCTGAAGGATTCGAGGTAAGAGAGGAAGACCTTGAAGAGGGCGGAAGATACGTGAAGAAGGAAGTCTGGGAAAAGCTGATGAAAAGCAGACAGCAAGCTTAAAATATAATCACACAAATACTTTTATACTCCATCCATTCATTTATTAATATATGATCTCAGAAACCGAAATTATTGAAGCGCTCCCAATTGTCAGTACCGCGGTTGTTGAAACTGAAACCGCGGTTAAAGATGTTGCAATAACTGCTTCG
>JAHIOG010000381.1 GCA_018895675.1 bacterium | reverse complement strand
ACCGGAAATACTTAATGCCAGATCATATACTCCATCAATACTCTCTATACTGTTAATGTATTGTGATAAAATTTCAAGCGCCGATGCATGTATGGAAAAGTTCATATACATGCTTGAATCTTTATTAAAAACCTTGTGTCCTGGTTTAAAGGCAAAGGTAAACGGTAAATAACCGGAACCGTTGGCAACCCCTTTATCATCTCTAAAGGTAATATTAGTAAACTCCAGTTTTTGATCATTATATTCTCCCTTTATCAGCAACTCATTCCCAGAAATGCGATCAAGAACCGGATCCATTACCTTAAGTTGATAATTAAACTGCGGAGCATTCATTATATTAGTAATTGACAAGGATCCAAACAATTTTCCATCTTTCGGCAGTTTTGGGAGTATAAACGAGCTGAATGTACTAAAGGCAAAATTTTCAAATTGCAATTGAAGATCTAAAGAATCGGTCGAATCAATAAATGCGACACCTTCCGTTAATGGAAAGTGGCAATTTATTGTTCCATATCCATTTATGTATCCTTTTTCGTTATCTTCAAACAGTATATTTTCCAACTTTACTTGATTCTTTGTCAACCTCGACTCGAAGCGAACATTATTAAATTGTTTACCAAATAAATTCGCATTATTCACTTCCATCCGGCTGTAAACAGTCGGCGTTTCCGAAGTATCAACATATGAAACTAATCCATTTAAAATACCAGCGACTCCTTCAGAACCTTTCAAATAGGCATTAAACGGATCAATATCAAAACCACTAACATTTACTACGGCGGATTGGATCTTCTTATTTATCGATTCTCCGGATACAATCAGAGTCCCTTCATTTAATGAGAATCGAACTTCATCCAGACTAATGGTATCGGCATTCCATGAAAAGTGGATCGGATCTATATTTTGAAGTGTGTTGCCCTGACTGTAAGCATTGATCTTATCAAAATAAAAATCAGAGAATTCGATTATTTTCCCTTGTACTTCAATGTTCATATCTTCGCCAACAACACGAATGGATCGAACAATAGAAGTGTCTCCTTCAAACCGAAAAATAAGCGATGCTAATGGTATGGGATCTTCAAACAGCGAAGTCGTGCCGTTTATTGCTTCTACATATATATCACCGAATTGCTTTTCCTGTATATTTAAAAGCCCAAAACGAGCGATCGCATCTTCAAAATAAAGGTCGGAGACACCAATATCATAACCCCTGAGCCAACCCCTAAGATCCGGGCTTTTAAGATTTCCAGTTGCTTCAAGAAATCCTTCCAAACGTCCCTTTAATTGACTGATCCGTGATAAATCTGAAAGTGCATCAATATCCTCCGAATAAAAATATGCCCTGATGTTCATAGAATTTGAATCTAAATTGCACCAACCTTCGAGTTTCAGATCTGTCTTTTCAAACTGAACCCTTATTGTGTCAATTGTCTCAAGTTTCCCAAATGCGTATGCCAGTTTCCCCTTCACCGAATCAACGGCAAGAGTATCGAAATGAACATCATTCAGAGAGACATCAGCAAACACGCTATCGGGACTTAAAATATTTCCCGTCACATCAAGTGATATAAGACCATTAAGTTGAGTATGAGCTTTCATTAACTGCCATTGGCTAAAATCGATTTGATCAATTAATATATCAGCCGATAAACCACTTTCGATATTTCCGGATATGGAACTTTGCATTTTCTGATTTTCCGATCTAAAAGAAAATTCGGAAAAGTTAAAGTCTGATTTATCGAAATTTCCAATCAGCGTCCCGTTGGTTATCAAGTTATCTTTGAATTTACCGCTAAATTTGAAATCGGTAGAAACAAGCTGGTTTCGAGCCCTAATTCTACCCTCTATATCCAGATAATCATCATCTATAAACAATCGATGCTGATTAGGTAAGCGTTCAAGAAAATTAACATTCTCAACATTACAAATTAGATCCATGGCAAAGGTAGAATCCAGTAGAACATAACCAGCTATTTCCACCGTTGTTGAGCGATTTTTAATGTGGCAACCATGAATTGTCATGGAATCAGATATTAATGTAATCGACGCATTTTTAAACATAAACTCTTCATTTATTACATCAAATCCCATATTAGCGTAATCAATAAATAATGATATTGAATCAGATGATATGCTGCACCTGCCTTTTATAAAATCTGTCCTGACAAGATTTCGTTTATCATCCGAAAGCAACAAGTTGGTCAGTTCAATTTTTTGAAGGTTGAATTCTCTTCCGCTTCCGATATTGGGTTTTCCGGATAGATACTTTTTTAATGTATTGATACTTCCCGGATAACTTAGCTGAAGTGAATCAATCCCCAGGTATTTTATTTCCCCTTTTTTGAATATAAACGGGAGTAATCCATACCGTAGATTGATTTCTCCAATTTCGGCGATTTCATTTTGCTTATCAGTGATCAAATGCAAGTGTTTAAATTGAAGATTCCCGAAGAGGTTTCCATGCAATTCCCGGATTGTAAGTTCCAGATTGAAGGATGCGCTAAGCTGATTATTTAAAAAATCAACAAAAGCATTTTTCCAGATATTGGAGTGAAACACGTAAAATGCGGCGCCACTGCCAACAAAAAAGAGTAAAATGAATATCCAGATTGTAATTTTAAATGCTTTTTTCACAACTTACCTGTCAAACTTAATAATTTAGATATACAAAGAGTGATCTCCAAGTCACATAGATGGAAAGCACATTTACAATTAGTTGACATTTCATTTACCGTCACCAATCTTATACGCATTTATTGTATAAAAGTTTATGTTCTTTCACACTTTGAATGGGAGTGGAATTTATCAACGACGCTGAAATCTAATTTACCAGTTATTAGACAGATAATAGTATAAAAAATAGTGGGGAAAGCGGTATCAACGAGTCTTTCTTTTTGGTAACTTATTCGCAGCAACAAATTCCACAAATAATATTTATTTACGGATTATATCTGTTTTCGATTTAGTGATAGTTTTTTTGAAGAGATGTAGGCTTTAAACAAGCGGAGGTGGACCCGGCTTCATAAAATTACGCCGGGCAAGGGGACTATTCCGGCGGTTTTTCCCAAAGGGATCTTTTTGAGACAAGACCGCTGCCTTACCACAAACCTTCTAACTTCAATTTTTCCCTGATCCAAATATTTCCTGCACTGGACTTCAAGTTCATTTCCTGTTTAATTGCAAAGGATTTATCCGAAAATTTTTCAGTATAAATAATGTTAAAGGGCTTATACGATTTGGCAGAGCGGACTTTTCCTGAATT
>JAHIOG010000380.1 GCA_018895675.1 bacterium | reverse complement strand
CCGCATAAGCTTGATATCCGTCGATTGATATAATCATCGGCAGATGCTCCAGTTTTTTAGAAACACCGATAATAAAAGTGGGCGGTAACGACTCGTTATCGTTGGCATACCCTTCAATCAGCGTCCCGAAATTATGATAGCTGATCCCGATTGACAAGGTGGATACATCGTCATAGTATTGAATGCCGATGGTGCCAAGCAATGCGCGGGCGGACAGAGAGCTTAATTGAGAATGTGAATATCCCGATGCTAAACCAATACTGAGACGACGGGTGAGCTGTAAGCCATAACTTAGCCTGAACGTAAGGTCGTTGACGTTAAACGATCCGGTTTCATTCCCGTCCATATCCCGTTCTGTAAAAGAACCGTAATCGAGATAGTTGAGCATGACACCGAATTTGCCTTTGAGCGGTGTGTGAAAAACCGCAAAGGCGGAGGAAGATGCAATATCAAGAGGAAAGGATGTGTAATTCAGTTGCCATAACTCCGGAGCGCGGGCAATGACAGCGGGATTGTACAACATTCCGGAAGCGCCTTTGAATTGACTGCTTGTCGCTGCGCCCATGCCCCAGCCACGGGCATTAATTGGTTGGTTTAAACCCTGGAACAGCGCTTGACTATGCAATCCGGTTGCCGGGAGCAGCATAAATAATATTATTGGGAATAGCGAGTGTTTTTTCATTCTACCTGCATGTCGTTTTCTTCAATATTCCACTTGTGAAAGATTTTTTTGTTCCGTTTAATTTTGACAAAAAAGGCAATAATGACCAGCACCGGTATAATTAACCAAATTATGTATTGAATGTCCAACAGAAATATCCATCTGTACCGGCTGGTGATATATTTTTTCCAGTGAAACTGCAAAGTGCCCGGTTCTATGTCGGTGACCAGGTATAAACTTTGGTCGAAATCCTTTTTCTCCGATAATATGTTGAATAATTCCGTCAAAACCGATGTGCCGTACACCTGGGCCAGAAATTCGATAACTGTGGCGCTTTCGGTATATGCCAGTTCTGCCTGAACATGGTTATATTGCAGAAAGTCAGACAGTCGATCTAACGGAATAATTGAGTTTTTGGCAATTGCCCGGGACAATACAACTCGACTTTGCAGATTGAATTGATCTGTCAGGTAAACGGCTAATCCTTCGTTAAACCATGTCGGCGTCATATTAAGCGGCACATGATATCCCTGGACTAAATGGACGAGTTCATGGCTTATTGTTTTGCGGTATTGCCGCAGGGTTGTGTGGGTAAGGTTTGGGGTTTTTATAACGACGACTTTTTGGGGAAACATTGTTACGGCACCGGTCCAATACGGCAGATGTGAACCGGTTTTCAATTCGAACTCTTTTCGTGAGTTGACAAGAATAAACCGGATTGGCATTGATTTCGAACCAAATATTGTTGTTAATTGAGGAGTTAATTCCCGGAGAGTGTTTAATGTATATATTGCCAGTTCACGGCACGATTCCGGATAAGTAATGTGAAAGTTGTCTTCGGACAATTGCTGTTCTCCGGCAGATAAAAATGCGCTAAGAAATAATAAAAGAATGAGTTTCGATTGCATCAGAGTAAATCCAGGGGATCGATTTCAATACTGATTCGCGCCCGGCGGCTGAATGAGTGATATGCTGGTGATGTAATAAATTTATGTAGAATACGCCGGAGATTCGAACCGTTCGGATCTGTTTCTTTTCGGGATTTAATGATGGTTATGTAACGGTAGCGGTTTTTGATTTTTTTCAAAGGCGCCGGAGTTGGTCCTAATATCTCCATTTTGCGTCTTAGCTGCTTCAAGTGCCGGGTCACATTTTCAGCTGTTTGCGAAGCGCGTTCATCGTTTAAATCGGAGATCAATATCAGCGCAACCCGACTAAACGGCGGATAATTAATGGGATTGCGCTCGTTTAATTCCATGGCGGTGAACTTTGCAATGTTTTGTTGCATGGCATAGCGCACCGTGATATCCTGCGGGTTAAACGTCTGGATAAGCACCTCTCCCTGAATTTTACCTCTTCCGGCACGACCGGCAACCTGGTAAAGTAATTGAAATACCCGTTCTCTTGCCCGAAAATCGGGCATAAATAAACCGATATCCGCATTTAAAACGCCAACAAGAGTAACATTGGGAAAATCAAGACCCTTGGCAATCATTTGGGTGCCAATAATAATATTAATCTCGCCCTTTTCAAATTTTCTCATAACCTGCTGAGCAAATCCCCGTTTGCGGGTTGTATCAATATCTATGCGCACGATAGAATGATCGGGGAAAACTTCCTGCAGCTTTGTTTCTATTCGCTGAGTTCCAAATCCGGGATAAAGAAATTTATTTGCTTGGCACTTTGGACAGATTGCCGGCGGCGCATCCATAAGATTGCAGTAGTGGCACTGCATGCTGGAGTTGATTTTGTGATAGGTCAGTGTTATATCACAATTTCGACATCGCGGGACCCATCCGCAATCAGGGCATAACACGACATTTGAATAGCCCCTTCGGTTTTGAAGAAGCAATACCTGCTCGCCGTGTTTTAATTTTTCACCGATTTTTTTTAACAACGCTCTGGAAATGGGAGCATTGTAATCTCCGGTCTCCTTCCACTCTTTTTTCATATCTATGATTTCGATTTTTGCGGACGGTGCGTTAGAATACCGTAGTTTTAATTCGACTTTTCGGAATTTTCCCGTAGCGGCGTTATACAGGCTTTCAAGGCTTGGCGTGGCAGATCCCATCACTACGGTTGCGCGACATTCCACCGCCCGCATTAACGCCGCATCCCGGGCGTGATATTTCGGCTCCTGCTCCCGTTGTTTATAAGAACCGTCATGTTCTTCATCAACGATAATAAGCCCGAGATTTTTCAGTGGCAATAAAACTGCGCTGCGGGCTCCGATTACCACCGGGTAATCGCCATCACGGATTTTCTTCCACACTATGCTTCGCTGACTTCCGCTCAATTGACTGTGCCATACGGCGATCTTGTCTTGAAATTCCCCGCGAAACCGGCTGGCAAGATGAATTGTTAGTGTAATCTCCGGAACCAGAACAAGGGCGCTTTTCCCCATGGAAATAGCTTCATTGATCAATTTCAAATAGACTTCTGTCTTGCCGCTGCCCGTGACTCCCTGTAATAGGAAGGGTGAAAATTTATCAGATTTGATATGTGGTTGAATTTGATTAAATACCTGTAGCTGTTCGTTGGTTAAATCTATTTTCTTATCTTTGGGGTGAAAATCTTGCCAGAAAGCATCGTCTGTTTTGGCATTTTCTTCAATTATGATCAGTTCTTTATCCAGAAGTGTTTTCATGGCGTTGGATGAATATCGATTGATATCATCATGTCTGATTATATTATTTGAGAGAAGCGCTTCAATAATTTCCCGTTGGCGCGATGCTCGTTTTGAAATATCCAGATTTTCTATATTTACGTGCGGAGCCAGTTTGACCGTTTTTTCGATCCAGCGCTGGCTGCGGGGATGGCTGAAAACCGGTGATTCGCTAATTTTCCCGAGTTGTTTGAGAACGCCAATTCCTTTAATTAAAAAATCCCGATCATAATGAGCGGCAAGGCTCGAAAGCAGGACCGATTCGTTTGAGGAAATTTTCTGAAAAAGTTGCAGGAATTCATCGGGAACGGTGTCCGTGTGCGAATCGATGACAAATAGACTGCGTTTTTTCTGGATCTGGTATTCCGAAGGGATAGCCGCCGATAGAACTTTTCCGATAGTCGCCAGATAATAATTAGCTAATTTTATGAGAAATTTAAATAAATCAACCGGGATTAATGGTTCCGGATCAATGATTTCGATGAGATCTTTTATTTTTATGGACCTGGGCGCTTGCACATCCGTTTCAACAATGAAGCCGATCGTTTGAACATTTTTCAGGGGCGCAACAACTCGTTGACCCGGATATACGGGGAGTGTTCTATCCTGCTTCAACCCATAGGTGAATAATTGTCGTAATGACGAAGGAAAGGCAATATTAACGAAAGGTCCGGACATAATTATAAAAAATATACTCCGTTAAAAATCTATTCACAAGACCTTAACGCAAACATAAGGTCGTTCATAAAATAAAAAGACGAAACAGGAAACGTTTCGCCTTTCTGAAGATATTTTCCCCTTGACGGTCAGGCTTTGATGACCCAGAGCTTTATGGACGTCGTGATTTCCGAATGGAGTTTAATCGGAATTTCAAAAATACCGAGAGATTTGATTGGTTCCTCAAGCATTATCTGGCGTTTATCAATTTCATATCCCTTATCTTTCAATTGCTGAGCAATTTCCAAAGATGTAACCGCCCCGAAAACACGATCTTCTTCGCCAACCTGTACCGGTACGGTCAAAGAAAGGGACCGCAATTTTTCTGCTAATTCTTTAGATTTCTTAAGCGCGCGGTCTTTTCTCAGCTCTTTCAGGCGAGCCACTTCCTGAAATCTTTTAAGGCTGTTTTTATCGGCTTTCAGAGCAATGCCTTTGGGAATTAAATAGTTGCGGGCATATCCGTCTTTTACATCCTGCTGGTCGCCGGCGTTTCCCAAACCTTCATGGTCCTGAAGTAGTATAATACGCACATTCGCCTCCTGTGTATCAAGTTTAATTAATTTTGTTTAACGTCGTATGAATAGGGTATTAACGCAATGTTGCGGGCGCGTTTTATTGCCCGGGTCAGTTCGCGTTGGTGCTTTGCACATGTTCCGGTAATTCTACTGGGAATAATTTTTCCCTGTTCTGTGATGAATCGCCTTAAGACTCTGTAATTTTTATAATCGATTTGGTCTCTTCGGTTTTCGCAAAATTTGCAGATTTTCTTTTTGCTTAATAATGCCATGTTATTTCCTTTCTTATATCTTGAGAGTAGAGTACGATGCGATCATCATGCTGTTGCCTGATGAAAAATATCTACTCTGATTTGGTTTCTTTAATATCGGATATTTCTTTTGTTTTCAGTTCCGGTTTTTCTTCAAGGGCAACGGTAATGCAGGAGAAAATTTCGGGACTGAGCTTCATCCAGCTTTCCAGTTCGCCATTGATTTTGGAATTTTCCGATTCATACTGAATCAGAACATAACTGCCGTATCTATGCTTTTCAATGGGATAGGCTAAGCGGCGTTTTCCCCATTCCTCAACAATCAGAACGTTGCCATTCAAATTGGAGATTTCCTTTTTTACCGCCTCAATTGTATTGGTTAATTTTTCCTGTTCGTGGTTAGGATGAACAATAAAAAGATTTTCGTAATACCTCACAGGTCAAACTCCTTATGTTAATATTCGTTCGGTTAGCTACCTTAGTAATGGCGCAATAACAAGTGAAACAACTGCCATTAGCTTTATTAATATATTCAATGACGGTCCGGCAGTATCCTTAAAAGGGTCGCCGACTGTATCGCCAATTACAGCGGCTTTGTGGGGATCACTGCCCTTACCACCCAAATTTCCATTTTCAATATATTTTTTGGCGTTATCCCAGGCGCCGCCGGCATTTGCCATAAAAATCGCCATCAACACACCGGTAACAGTGACACCTGCCAACAGACCACCCAGCATTTCTTTATTTAGAAATCCCAATACCGGGGGTATAACAACGGCAAGCGTACCCGGTAATATCATTTTTTTAATGGCGGCTGCAGTGGCAATATCGACGCATTTGGAATAGTCGGCTGTAGCGTTGCCTTCCATCAAACCTTTGATCTCCCGGAACTGCCTGCGGACCTCTTTGATCATTTCGTAGGCGGCTTCACCAACAGCCTTCATAGCCATGCTGCTGAATAAGAATGGCAACATACCACCGATCAATAAACCGGCAATGACGAACGGATTTGACAAGTTGATAGATGTAATTCCGGCGGAGGTTTGAAATGCCGCAAATAGTGCCAGAGCGGTCAATGCAGCCGAGCCGATTGCAAACCCTTTTCCAACCGCCGCCGTGGTATTTCCAACAGCGTCGAGTTTATCGGTGCGTTTGCGAACAGCTCTGCCCAACCTGGACATTTCGGCGATGCCGCCGGCATTGTCGGCAACCGGACCAAAAGCATCAATTGCCAACTGAATTCCGGTTGTTGACAACATTCCAAGGGCAGCGATGGCGATTCCGTATAAGCCGGCTATGCTGTAGGCAATCATAATAGCGCCGGCAATGAAAAGGATTGGCAGCATGGTTGATAGCATTCCAAGGCTGAGACCGGCGATAATATTTGTTGCCGGTCCGGTGAGAGATTGTTTGGCAATCCATTGGGTCGGTTTTTTGGATTCTGAGGTGTAATATTCGGTGATGATACCGATTGCAAAACCGGCAATGAGTCCGGACAGGGTTGCCAGAAAAATTCCGAGCGCAGTGACAGATACGCTGGCAACCGATATGCTTTCCGGTAGAAACAGTTTAGTTACCGGATAAATCAACAACAGCATTAAACTGTCGGCGACAATAGTGCCTCTGTTAAGCGCCTTTTGCGGGTTTCCGCCTTCATGAGTTTTTACTAAAAATGTTCCGATTAATGAACAAATAATGCCCAGACCAGCCAGAGCGAGGGGAAGCACGACCAAATTAAGACCATATACGGCGCCAAGTATCATAGTGCCGATGATGGAGCCAACATAACTTTCAAATAAATCGGCGCCCATACCGGCAACATCTCCAACATTATCACCGACATTGTCGGCGATAGTCGCCGGGTTCCTGGGATCGTCTTCCGGAATTCCAGCTTCGACTTTTCCAACGAGATCAGCGCCAACATCGGCGGCTTTTGTATAAATACCGCCTCCGACCCGGGCGAAAAGAGCAATCGAACTGGCTCCGAAACTGAACCCGCTGAGAATCGGGAGAACCAGATCCGTCAAACTGGCAGTGGAAGTTCCAAATATTTTCCCCAAAACGGTAAATGATGAGGCCAGACCGATCAGGCCGAGACCAACGACACTTAAACCCATAACCGAGCCGCTGGAAAACGCCACTTTTAAGGCATTATTTAAACTGGTTCTGGCTGCCTGCGTTGTTCTGACGTTGGCTAAAGTAGCAATTCTCATTCCAATATATCCGGTCAGCGCAGAACAGAGTGCGCCAATTACGAAAGAAACAGCCACTAAACGGTTCCATCCGGTATTGCCCAGAAAAAGCAGGATGAACGCTGCCGCCAAAAATATAATCAACACCTTGTATTCACGGTAGAGAAATGCCATTGCGCCATCGCGGATATGTTTGGCGATGGCTTGCATGGTTTCGCTGCCGGCATCCTGTCTGGAGACCCATAATGATTTTACCAAAGCGAATAGTAGAGCAATAAAACCGATAAGGATTGTTAGAAAAACCCAGTTAAAAACTGTGTCGGTCAGCATTAAGCGGCATCTCCGATTATTGATTCCGTGTAATCGAGGCAGTTGTATTTGTTCATAGTGCGCTCAACATCTCCGGAGAGATAATCATGAATGACCTCCACGCTTTTATCAATGACCTTTTCGACGGTTTTCAACTCGTTTTTACGGAAATTATCGAGCACAAAATCTTCGGCAGGAACGCCGTCATCCTGAGAACCAATACCCAACCTCAATCGCGGAAACTGTTTGTTTTGAAGTTGATTAATAATCGATTTAATGCCTTTATGACCGCCGGAAGAACCCTGTTTTCTGAGACGAAATTTTCCCAATGGCAGATCAATATCGTCATAAATGACCAGCAAATCTTCGGGCATTAGATTGTACCGGCTGAGGATATGCCGTGCCGCTACACCGCTATTGTTCATATAGGTAATCGGTTTGCACAAGCAAATGTCGATGTCACCTTCATTTGTGGATATGGTAGTTTCACTCCACAGATAGGATTTTCCGGAAGAGCGAAAGGTCATCTGCTTTGGTTCAGCAATTTGATCAATCACCATAAATCCAAAATTATGTCGATTTTTCTCATATTGTCTTCCCGGATTTCCGAGTCCCATAATAACCTTCTGTACCTTATCCGAATATGAGCGTTTGAATTTTGAGAATAAACCGGTCATCTGAGGTCATTCCAATACTATTCCGTTTTAACGCTTTCGCCTTCTTCAATCTCCTCCTCTTCTTCTTCAATCTCTTCTTCAGCCTTTGCGCCAGTAGCTTTTACAATGGACACGATCGATGAACTTTGAGGTGTTAAAATCTCTACATTCTCTGCTGAAATGTCGGAAACGGCGATGGAATCACCAATATTCAGAAGGCTGACATCCACGGTAAACGCATCGGGAATATCGTTGGCTTTACATTTAACTTCAATTTCCCAAATCTGTTGCGCCAGAACACCGTCAAAATCTTTCACACCGATTGCGTTGCCTTCCAGATGAATAGGTACGTTTACAGTAATATCTTCTTTCATGGTAATTCCCATGAAATCTGCGTGGATAATGTCTTCGGTAATCGGATCGTGCTGAATATCTCGTAAAATGCATATATGTTTCTTGTTGCCCATGTGGAGCTCATAAATATTAGCGCCGGAACGGATTGCGCCTTTCAATTCTTTTATGCCTACAGACAGTGGAACCGGCTTGTCCTGATGGAAATAAAAAACAGCGGGTATTTTTCCTTCATTCCGTAAGCGTTTGTTTTCGCTTTTATGGATATTAGTGCGTAATTCCGACTGTAACTTATAATCAGCCATTCAAAATCTCCTTATAGTTAAAAATCAAAAAGTATGCTAATGGATTCTTCGAGATGTATGCGTTTTATTGCTTCCGCCAGCATGGGCGCAACAGATATAATTTCCAGCTTGGGGAATGATCGCTCCTGTGGCAGCGCAAGACTGTTGGAGACGATAACTTTATCAATAGGTGAATCTGTCAGGTCTTGAATGCATTTTCCTGAAAATAATCCATGAGTTGCCATAACAGTAATTGTTTCCGCGCCGTTCTCTTTAATTAAGCGAGCTGCCCGAGATATAGTGCCGCCCGTATCGATCATATCATCAATCAACAGCGCATGTTTAACATGACTTTCGCCGATGACATTCATTACCTCGGCTTTATTAGGTTCCGGTCGGCGTTTATCGATAATTGTTAGCGGCAGCCCCAATATCTGGGCATAAGAGCGGGCGAATTTGATGCCGCCAACATCCGGAGCTATTATCGTATAATCTTTGCCGGCGGTTAATTTTTTCAGAGGTTCGATAAAAATAGTTTTGGCATATAAATGATCAAAGGGAATGTTAACGAATCCCTGTATCTGAGTCGAATGCAGATCCATTGCCACAATACGGTCGGTGCCGGCAGCAACGATCTCGTCCATTATTAACCGGGAAGATATCGGGACGCGCGGTTGATCTTTGCGGTCCTGACGAGCATACCCGTAATAGGGAATAACTGCCGTGATTCGTTTGGCGGAAGCCCGACGTGCCGCATCGATAATCAGGAGCAGTTCAAGAATGTTTTCAGCCGGAGGATTTGTGGGTTGTACGATAAATATATCGGCGCCACGGATATTTTCTTCAAACCGTAGCCAGATTTCGCCGTCACTAAAGTTGCCGATCGAAATTTCTCCCGGTGGGATATCGAGAATTTCGATAATTTCCCGGGTCAGATTGGGATTTGATCTCCCTGAAAAAACTCTTGCTTCAAATTTCATAAGTACATCTCAAATAAATAAAGGTTGCTCGGGGACTTGGATTCGAACCAAGATTGACGGCTCCAAAGGCCGCAGTCCTGCCGTTGGACGATCCCCGAATTATGGTGTTGTTCTTCTAATTATTAATGGGAAATGAAATGAATGTTGTGTGATTTTTAAACTGTTTTTGTGCATGTTCTGCGCCGTATCTGTTTTTGAACGCTCCAAACACAGTCGAACCACTTCCCGACAAACCGGCGTATAAGGCTCCTTCGTCCTGAAGAAGATTTTTAATCTTGCCGATTTCTGGATATGTTGGAAAAACAACAGATTCAAATTTATTTTCAAACAGCTCCCAATGAATCATTCCTGATTCGAAAAGGTCGCCAAATTTATAACCTTCTTTCTTATTTATCAAGGTGAATTGTTGATACGCCCATTTTGTGGAAATATGAATCGTCGGGCAAACCAGCAGCAAGGTGAACGATTCCGGCAGCGTCAGAGGCTGTAATTTATCGCCAATACCTTCGGCGCTCTGAGTTTTGCCATTAATATAAAAGGCGACATCAGCGCCGATTCGCGCGGCAACCCGGATTAATTCGGATTCGCTGAGCTTCAATTCCCAGCGCTCATTAAGAAAACTGATTACTGCCGCGGCATTAGAGCTGCCACCGCCGAGTCCGGCACCGACGGGAATATTTTTTTGAAGCTGAATATGCCAGTCTGTTGATCGGGGCGCCAATTGTTTCAACTCGTGATACGCCCGGCTGCATAGATTATTGTCATCACAGGGAATACCAGCCTTATCACAACAGATTGAATATGTATCGGAAGGAGTAAAAATAAGAGTATCGTAAAGATCGATTTCCTGGAAAACCGAGCTGAGCGTATGATAGCCGTTTGGCAGTCTTCCGGTTATTCGGAGACAGAGATTGATTTTGGCATTTGATCGGATAGTATATGACTGATCAGGCATATTGTATAGCATCCTCAAGGTGTTTCAGTCGGCGGGTCTTTTTCCTTCGGCACAAATCGTGTTCTAATCACCGGAGACAGGCTCCTTTTTTTTGCTTCTTTTAATAGTTCCCCAAATAACTAAGCCCGCCAATAAAACGATGATTATACTGTTTACGATTGTGTTATATTTCGATAGAACTGACTTGATCATTGTCCAGTTTTCACCCACAATTTTTCCCAGATTAAAAATCATTCCGTTCCAGAGCAAAATACCGCTGACAGTGTATGCCAGAGCCCTGCTATAGGAAATATTCGAGAAACCGGCGGTTAATGCCAGCAATAATCTGCTGCCCGGAATAAATCGTCCAATAGCAAGAAACCAGGCGCCAAACCGGTAAAAATGACGATCAATTTTGTCAATTCTCCATATTGGTAAAAATGAAAACTTTTTATTTTCGAAATACTCTCGTCCCCAATGTCGGCTGAGAGCAAATATGAAAATAAAGCCAACGATGCTACCAGTAATAGTGATGCCGAATGCCAGGGACGGCAATAATACTCCACGTCCACTGAGATATGCGGAAAAGATCAATACCGCATCGCCAGGAACAAATGGGAGAATGTTCTCCAGAAAAATTAGCAGAAATAGAATGGAATATACAATTACAGCGCTATTTTCGAGCACGGTCTGGAAATAGCTGTCCATCAGAATCCAATTAATGCGGTTGCAAATGCCGCGATACCCTCTTCTCTACCGATAAACCCCATTTTCTCTGTTGTTGTGGCTTTAATCGATATAGCATCAACGGGAATTTTTAAAACAGGAGCAAGTATCTTCTGCATTGCCGGAATATAGGGATTGATTTTGGGTTCTTGGGCAATAATGGTTATGTCAACATTCCCGATGTAGTAATGCCTGTCCTGGATCATTGACACCACATTCTCAAGTAACAGCACACTTGAGATGTTTTTATATTGAGCGTTTATATTTGGGAAATGTTTTCCGATATCTCCGAGACCGGCAGCGCCAAGTAAAGCATCCATAACAGCGTGAATAACAACGTCGGCATCGGAATGACCGGCGAGTCCTTTTTCAAAAGGGATATTTATGCCGCCGAGTACAAGCGCCCTTCCCTCTGAAAACGCATGAGTGTCAACACCGTGCCCGACGCGTATATTGAACTTTTTCATATTGCTCCCTTTTCAAGTAATAATTGTGCAATAAGCAGGTCATGCTGACAGGTTATTTTTATATTCCGCAGACTGCCTGCAACAATTCCAATCCGTCCACCGCTCTGTTCGACAAGACTGGCGTCGTCCGTACCGGTGACATTAGTCCGGAATGCCTGTTTATAGGCATTTATGAGAATATCCTTTCGGAATGTCTGAGGTGTTTGAGCCTGCCAGATGATATCACGATCAATTGTTTTCACAATCAATTGGTCCTGGATTTCCTTAAGCGTGTTTGTTGATGGTACTGCGACAATTGCTCCGTCATATTGATTGCAAAGTTCGATTGTGCTTGTTATTGTCTCGGGATCGATGAATGGGCGAACGCCGTCGTGTATGCAAACGATTATCGAATCAGGATTTACGGCTTGAAGACCATTATAAACTGAATCCTGACGTTGCTTGCCTCCGGCAATGGTTCGTATTGGTATGGATGCTGATTTCGGTATAGAGACCCGCAGATATTCAGAAGTCAACAGTTGAGAAGAGGTAACGATAATAATTTCTGAAATATCCGCCACCTGTAGAAAACGTTGAATTGTGTGATATAAGACTGTATTGTTATCGAGGGTTAAAAATGGTTTTGGCACAGATGATTTCATCCGTGTGCCACTGCCGGCAGCGACGATTATTGCACTTGTAGATTTCATTGGTATTGCTTCTTTAGAAAACTATCATTGCATCGCCATAACTGAAGAAGCGATATTTCTTTTTTATCGCAATGTGATAAGCTTTCATGATTAAATCCCGATTGGCGAAAGCGGCGACCTGCAGAATCAATGTGGATTTAGATTGATGAAAGTTTGTAATCAGAACATCAACCATTTTAAAATCATACGGTGGATAAATATACTTATCTGTCCAGCCTTTACGGGGACTGACCTGAAAGCCGGATACCGTGACTGTTTCGAGAGCGCGAACGGCGGATGTACCCACCGCAACAATTCGTTTCCCTTTTGCCTTCGCTTCGTTAATGGCGATTGCCGTTTCCGCACACACTTCATAGTATTCCGAGTTCATGTGATGTCGGGACAGATCTTCGACCGTTACCGGACGGAAAGTGCCCAAACCGATATGCAGTACAACCGGGAATATTTTTACACCTTTTGCTTTGATTTTTTCAATAAGATTATCCGTGAAATGTAATCCGGCTGTCGGTGCAGCGACCGCACCGCGGCGCCGGGCATATACCGTCTGATATTTAACCTTATCTTCAGGTGTGGGGTCGCGATTGATATAGGGGGGCAATGGAGACTGACCGATTTTATCGATCAGGGTGTATAGATCATTTTGGGCTATGTTGTTAAACCGAACGACCCGTCCGCCGGAGACGGTGTTGTCAATCACATCGCACTGAACACCTTCCGCAACGGTCAACTTGTTACCGATCCGTACTTTACGGGCAGGTTTGACCATGACTTCCCAGAGATTGTTGTCCAGCTCCCGTAATAAAAACACCTCTACTTTAGCGTCTGTGCGATCCTTGACAGCCCAAAGCCGCGCGGGATATACCATGGTTTCGTTAACAATTAAAAGATCACCCGCATTTAGATAATCGGGTAGATTGTAAAAGTGTTTATGTTTTATACTGCCTTCTTTCCGGTCAATAATCATTAATTTGGAATGATCACGTTTTTCGATCGGATACTGTGCGATCAGTTCTTCAGGTAATACATAATCGAAATCGGTAAGTCTCATAAGATTTCTCCTTTATTCAAATAAAGTTTGTTGCTCGGACGATATCTTCAGCCCGAAATATTTATATGTTTCCGGCGTTGCCTGGCGACCACGCGATGTCCGCTGAATAAGACCATTTTGAATTAAAAAGGGCTCATAGACATCTTCAATGGTTTCTGAGTCTTCACCGATGGCTACCGCCAGACTGTTTAAACCGACTGGCCCGCCGGAAAATTTTTGAAGAATTACCGTTAGAATTGTGCGATCCATATTGTCAAGACCACGGTCATCAATATCCAACAGTTTCAGTGATTGATCAGCAGCGTCCTTATCAATAACTCCTTTTGCCTTGATCTGTGCATAATCGCGAGCCCGTCGTAATATCCGGTTGGCAATTCTGGGCGTCCCGCGGGAGCGTTTGGAAATTTCCTGGGCTCCAGCCTTAGCAATTTCGATATTTAATATTTTTGCGGTTCGGATTAAAATTTTATAGAGTTCTTCGTTTGTATAGTAGTCCAGTCTCAGCACGACGCCAAAGCGGTCGCGCATTGGCGATGTCAGGCGCCCCAGTCTTGTAGTGGCGCCGATAAGTGTAAAATTTTCGAGACTGAGTTGAATGCTTCTGGCACTTGGTCCTTTGTCAATCATGATATCGATTGTAAAGTCTTCCATTGCTGAGTATAGATATTCTTCGACAACGTTGTTTAAACGATGGATTTCATCGATAAAAAACACATCTCCATGGGAAAGATTGGTCAGTATTCCAGCCAGGTCGCCGGCGCGTTCAATTACAGGGCCTGAAGAAGTTTTAATATTTACACCGAGCTCCTTCGCCACAATATGTGCAAGCGTAGTTTTTCCCAGCCCGGGAGGACCGAAAAGCAATACATGATCGAGCGCCTCGCCCCGTTTTTGGGCGGCTGTGATGTATAACTTCAGGTTGTCCACTGCTTTCTGCTGACCGATAAATTCGGCAAAAGCAGAAGGGCGAACACGTTGTTCGACTTCGACATCTTCTGATAACTTTTGGGGATCGATATATTCAGGACGCAATGTATTTCACAAAATTGAACGAAAAATTATAATTTATTATCAAACCGGCTATGAGATATAAAGATGGTTCTGAAAAATGTGCTGTATTGTGAGTGTCTATTATCAACTGGCTTGGTAATGTGGAATATTCCATTTAGTAATTGCAAATCATAAAACCACGCGGTAATTTATTAAAAAATACGCCCTAAATCAATGGAATTCAGAAACATCCGTTTATTAAATGAATGTTTGTTTTATTATAGCGTGAAAATTCTAAGAAAATATCAGAATGGAATATCTTAAAACCGAACAATCTGCTGTCGTTCTTTACCCACCGAGATGTACTTTATAGGTGTACGCAATAGCTTTTCAATAGTCTTGATATACTCACGGGCTTCTTGTGGAAGATCATTGAATTTTCGCGCCGATGTGGTGTCCTGATTCCAGCCTTTTAAAGTGATATAATGAGAAACAGCCGCCTCAAAATCAATATCCGGGAAATTTCCGTTTTCATAATGAGTACAGATTCGAATTTCGTTTAAGTCGTCAAGAACATCCAGTTTTGTAATAGCGATTGAAGTAAATCCGTTTATCGTGGCAGCATAAATACCTATCGCGGCATCGAACCAGCCACAACGTCGTTTTCGTTTGGTGGTGGCTCCGAATTCGCCTCCGGTCTGTTGCAGATAATCTCCGGTTTCATCGGTCAGTTCTGTTGGGAAAGGACCGGCGCCAACCCGGGTCGTATAGCTTTTGTAAACGCCAATGATATTGTCAATAGTTTTAGGACCAATCCCAAGCCCGGTGCAAATGCTGCCAGAAATAGTATTGGAGGATGTCACAAATGGATATGAACCAAAATCTACATCCAGCAAGGTTCCCTGAGCGCCTTCAATAAGGATGTTTTTTTTTGCCCGGATGAAATCATTCATCATCATAGAGGTATCGGCGGCACAGGCATAGACTTCCGGGATACATGCATAAAAACGATCCAGATCGCTTTGTAATAATATTTTCTCGGTTTCTGCAAGAATCCCTTTCTGAATGAGAGTATCGATCTTGTGATTGATTATTGTTTGAAGGGCATCGGGGGATCGAAGGTTTTTAATCTGGATGCCGGAGCGATTTATTTTATCGGCGTAGCAAGGACCAATACCTCGTTTGGTAGTGCCAATCGCGTTGTTGCCGAGAGCCGCTTCGGATTTGGCGTCCAGCAGTTTATGGAGCGGCGTGACAACATGAGCTAACCGTGATACATGAATTCGTTTCCCTATGGAAATACCCTTGTCACGAAGATGGTTCATCTCGTTGATTAATCCAACCGGGTCTATGACCATGCCATTGCCAAGAATACAGTCCGTGCGTTCACGAAGAATGCCGCAGGGCAATTGATGCAATATCGTCTCTTCACCATTTACAAATATGGTATGCCCGGCATTAGCGCCGCCCTGAAAGCGTGCTACAACGTCGGCATGATCGCTTAAATAATCGACAATTTTCCCTTTTCCTTCATCGCCCCATTGGGCTCCCAGCACAGCTGTGACAGGCATGGAGATCCTCCAAAATATAAAATGCTCCCAACGGGGGAGCATTTATTTGTGAATTATTTTAATGTCAATTTATTTCTTTTTTGCACTGAATTTTTTTTGCCAGGCGATTACTACCGGACCGGCAATATAGATTGAGGAATATGTTCCGACAAAGACACCGATAATCATTGCGATGGCAAAAATCCGGACTTCACCGGTTGCAAAAGCCAACACGAGAACGACAATAAAAGTGGTCAGTGATGTAATGATCGTCCGGCTCAGAGTTTCGTTGATGCTCTTATTAACAATAGCTTCGATTGTATCAGAACGCATGATTTTTATGTCTTCACGTATCCTGTCGTAGAGCACAATCGTATCATTCAGAGAGTAACCGACAATCGTGAGAAAAGCAGCAATGGTTGTCAACGAAATTTCAAGTTGTGCCAATGAGAAGATACCGAGTGTGAATAACACGTCGTGGATCAATGCTACAACCGCTCCGATGGCAAAGCGAAACTGGAACCGGATGGAAATATATACACCAATAACGAAGAGCGCCGAAATAATTGCCAGAATTGCCGTGCTACGCAACTCCTTTCCGATTTTCGGACCAACCTGATCGGTACGTCGTATATCGAATGTGTTTCCTTCCAAAGAACGCAGCCCTTCATTTACCGCCGCAGGTAAATTTTCAATGGTTTCGTCCTGGGCAACCCGGATCATGAATTCATTTAATCCCGCCGATTTCTGAATGATGCTGTTCTGTAAGTTCACTGTTGCCATCGCTTCTCTGATTTCAGCAGTGCTGGTCTCTTTGCTGAACTGCACCTGAATAAGCGTTCCGCCGGTGAAATCGATACTGTAATTCAATCCCCTAATCAGGAAAATGGAGACAATGCTGATCAATAAAAAAATTACGGAACCAGTAATCGCGTTTTTACTGAATTTGACGAATTGAATGTTGGTCTCTTTAAAAAATCTCATTTTTATAATTCCCGAAGTTTATATACTTAATGTTTTTAATACTTTACGGTCGGTTCTGTAATTGTAAAAAGTCCGTGTCACAAAAATAGCCGTAAACATACTGGAAAGAATACCCCAGAATAGAGTCACAGCAAATCCCTTTACCGGACCAGTTCCAAACTGCCATAAAATCAATGCCGTCAGCATAGTGGTCACGTTTGCATCAAGGATTGTTCTGAATGCCCGGCTGTAACCGGCATCGATAGCGGCGCGAACGGTTTTCCCTCTTTCCAGTTCTTCCCTTATGCGCTCGAAAATCAGAACGTTTGCATCGACGGCAATACCCACAGTAAGGATGAGACCGGCAATACCCGGTAAGGTCAATGTTGCGCCCAGCGTTGCCAGAATTGCCATAACAAAAACAATATTTAATACTAAGGCTAAATCGGCAAGTAAACCGGACTGTTTGTAATAAAGCACCATAAAGCCAATAACGAGAAGGAATCCGATAAGACCGACTTTTGTTCCAATATTGATAGAATCTCTTCCAAGAGAAGGACCAATCGTTCTTTCTTCGATTACGTCCACTGGCGCAGGCAGTGCGCCGGCACGTAGTATGATGGCGATATTTTTTGCCTCTTCCATATTTTCAAGACCTTCGATATAGGCTGATCCATTTGGGATTTTGACATTGATTGATGGAGCCATATAAACCTTATCATCCAGTACGATGGCGAGAAATTTGCCTATGTTCGATCCGGTCAAGCGCGAGAAAATTCTTGCTCCCTCGCTATTCATATTGATATTGATAATGGGTTGACCGGCGGATTTCGTCTGAGCGCCGCCAATGGAGGCGGTGGCTTTTTTGATATATTTTCCCTGTATACCGGCTTCGCGGTTCAGGTGGTACAGTAAAAAGTAGTTTTCCGTTTTTCCCCCTGAGCTTGTGATTCGTTCGGGTTTTGCCGACCAGAGGAATTGCGAGTCATAAGGTAGTAGCTTTTCCACATCCGGATCTGAGAGAATTTTCTTTACGGTGTATAAGTTGCGCTCCGGCACGCCGATAGAGTTATGAACATTTCGCAGCAACGATGAGAAAGGCTTGTCAGCAAATAATTCCGCATCAACAACCAGTGCGCTGTCGGTGGTGTCCCCTTCAATATCCATATCTGCTTCAGTAATGCCCAACAGTTCATTTACACTGACTGCCTTATCTTTTGATTCTTTAATTGCAACGGTTGTGTCCTCTTCCGTGGATACCGGCTGAATCGCGTCCTTGCGCCCCGTCTTTAAATAGTTATCCACCGAAGCGATGAAGGATTGTGTGACCTGAGGATCTTTAAGAAGCGTGAATTCGAGTAGAGCCGTGCTCTGGATCAGATCGCGGGCGCGTTCAGGATCCTTGATACCGGCAAGTTCAACAATGATACGATATTGTCCGGCTTTCTGGATGGTTGGTTCGGATACGCCGAACTGATCCACGCGGTTGCGGATAATCTGCAACGCACGCTGCATGGCGTCTTTGGATTCACTTCGTAATTCTGCAACGATTCCATCGTTTTTAAATTTTTCCATATTAGGAAAATGGCGAATTAGTTTGAAATCTTCCGATTCTACATTTCGGAGGAAGATATTGAAGAAATCTTCATTGGTAGCTTTATATTCATCTGTTGTGTTATTTAATATAGTGTAAAATTCTGGTGTTTTATTGGTGGCGAGTGTTTCGGTCAGTTTGGGAAGATTGAGTTCCAGCACCACATGCATACCACCTTGAAGGTCCAGACCGAGCCTGATGATGCGATTTTCATAATTTTCATTAGTTCCGTCAGATCGCATTATCTCCAGTTTTTCAGGAGAGAAACTATTGTAAGCAACTGTCCAGTAAAGCGAATATGTCGCTAAAAGAATCGCCATCCCAATAATAATGAACCGAATGTTTGTTTTTTTAAACATGTATTTGTACCTCTATATGAACGATTTCAGGTTTAGAAAAAAGCGGTTGAATTTAATTGAGAGACGAACTCAATGTCAACGAAAAAGCCGGGAATGTAATTAAATAAAGAATGGATGAGATACTAAAAAATTATTTATTCAATAGAAATGAAAATTCGGGATAATTCCTGCCCATTTTTGATGACAACCACAGGATAAATATTCCCATATCCATTAAGAGAGTACTTCTTCCAGCGTAATGTGTTGGTGTCGATCATGTAATTTCGATCTTCACCCTTATTATATCCATTAGGCGGGACATAACCTTTCAAATTGACTTTATAATGAGCGGGAATCATTTTTTCGTGGAGAACATTCAAAATTCTCAGCTTATCGCCTCGCTTGACTTTGAACGTCTGCTTGTCAACAAACGCCTGTTTTTTTCCATTTACTTCAATCAGATAGGTGAATAATTGGTTGTCAACGACATCGACATTCAGTATTATTTCACCGATTAATCGATTGTCTTTGCGAACCTGGATACGGGCTTGAGTATTGATGGTAAGACTTTTCTGAAAGTCCTGTTCATCCCCGACGCCAAGAATATCACAGCTGAGTCCGCGGTTGTAGTTGGATTCAATATGGGTAATCTTGATTTTATCGCCTTCCAGGAGATTTAAGGTGTTTTTATCGTCTATTACCATGGGTACATTGTTATTTATAGAAACGAGAAGATAAATCAGGCGCGGCGCTTCATAAATAATGGCAGGGTGTTCCGGCTCAACGTTAAAGAGTTTCAGAAACTCGTTAATCACATAATTGTGATAGCGAATTTTGAGTTCCAGATCTTTGAGGTTTTTTGATGTTTCAATACCGAATGCAGGTATTCCAAATTGGGTCAGGGCAAAATATGTAGCGGATTTTTTCTGCTCGGGAAATTTTGTGTCGCTAATCAGTGTGCGTGTGTTCATAAAGTGGAGATGATGATCAGGATTGCTGATTCTCCGGTTAACTTTTTCAAGAACTTTGTGCGCCATCCGTTCGAGATGAATTGTATCCTGTTCAATTATATATTCGGAAGCATCGGCGATGATGGATTGACCGAAGCGACGGGGATTTCTGTTCTTATCGATATACGTATTGCTGTAAAACCCCCAGCCGTCATGGAGATTTAGAAACAAATCGGATTCTTCCATCAGTTCTTTGATAATCTCAACGATTTGATCGTCAATATCTTTTGGTTTATCGCTGTCGAAGCGACGGTTCATGTCACCGTTTACACCACGTTTGTTTTTGATGATAGAGTGAAAATTTGCACGGGGAATGACGATTAGATTGCCTCTTTCCAGAACCAGATTGGGATAGAGATCTGCGGACAGAAACCCGCCCGGTTCATCTCCCTGTATGCCTCTCAGAATGAAAATCGTATTGCCGTCAAAGCGACCGTAAAGTCGGTAGACGTCCAACTGATTTGGGGTGTTTTCAAAATAAGTAAGATTCTCGCGATAGGGTCGTTCTTTTGGATCGGAGTAGATAACCTGGCTGAAGCAGAAAATAATAAACGCGATGAATATAAGGGATTGCCTTTTCATTTTATTCTGATGCTACCCAGGTTTCCGATAATATTTTCAATGTTGCCGGATCTTTAAGATGACCGGTTATCAGGAGCGTTTTTGTGCCATGATCCCGGTAATTTTCAGACCTATAATTCTGCCGAATTGATACGCTCCACCGATATTCCGCCGGGCTTGTTATCTTGATATTGGAAATCTGAACATCGATCTGTTTTGCCCTTGAGAAAACAACTTTTTTGTACCGACGCCAATCTTCTAATGTGTTATACTCGGATGCTGAAAAAGAAGAATCATAATAGCTGAGTTTGCCATTTCCCAGGAATCAACCCAGGATTTTAGGAATTTTTGAATGGCGGACTTTGTAAAAATTCTCGGCTCTGACGCAGAAAATGTTTCGCTGACAATTTTCCAGGTCGAATCAGACCATAACAGGATCAACTTTTTATTTCCCCGGCTGAAAAACTCGGGGCATAAGTATTCCTGCTGAAAAGAGATGTGTGTTTCGTGATCGGACTGTAAGATCCAGATTTGACCGGCGGTTACTTTTTTCAGTTATATAGACGCTCTATTTGTTTTTTAGTGGATATATGTTGCGACAAATTTCTCTTCGATTGAGATTTGAAGTGCGGGGAATAATATTGCGCATATTGTTCGATATTTCCCGTTTTCCAGCTGTACAGCCAATTCTGAAACAGGGAGTCCGTCATGGAAAATTTTTGTGGGTATGTTGCATTCCCATTGTGATACAGACTTTCGATGATGATTACAGAAGTGTTTTAAAGTTGAATGAAATTACTCAGTTCCAGCAGATTACCGTTTTCGAGCGATATGCAGCCCTCGGTTTGCCGGTCGATAATTTCTTCGTCTTTACCGTGGATCCAGATATTTGAGCCGTTGTGATTCTGGATTTTATCTATCAGGTTGGGATAATTAAGCACAAAAGCGATGGGACCGTATTTATCTGTTAGTTGGCTTCCGGGAATGAAATTAATAATGTCATAAATGCCTTCGGGGGTCTTTTGATCACTCTCTTTTGCTTTATTGCCGTCAACTTTCCCGGTAGTAATTCGAAAGGTGTCGAGAACCTGAATTGTTCCGGGATCATTGCTCGTTAGGACAAGTAGCATTTGACGGGCTTTATCAACCAACAGCACATTTTCGGTAGAGTCGGTGGAAACGTTAAAAAAATATAACTGAAGTTCATGGGTATAGGCTGCCGAAGTGCATAACATGTATAACACTATCAGTATCCAGAACGTCCTGTTAGAAAGTGAGTTTTTCAACATTTTCAATATATTAACCCTACTACGTAACTTGTCCCAAAGGGAATCTTCGATAAAATTTAATATACCAAATGTAGTATTTATCCGGCAGTTGCCGGATTGGAACTATATATCGCATCATATTTCCTAAATGACGTTGTAGGGTTAACATACACTAAAACAACCCCTAAACATCTGACTATTATTGAAATGAAAAACAAAATCTGCAATTTATTTCTACCCTCTAAATGTGTAAAGTGATCGATGACTAACATTACAATAAATAAAATCTTTGTGGCTTTGTGTCTTTGTGGCTAATGAATTAGTTTCTCGTCGGGAAAGGCTACATTTTTGACAGAAAAAAGCAACAAAACAATAATAACATTGCTTAAATACTTCCGTCATTTTACCAGTCTCCCGCAGAATATTTTACATATACATTATAAGTGGTTTTTTTTAAATGTCAAATCAAACTGCCGAGATTACATAAAAATTATGAAAGATTTAAGAAAGGAAAAAATCATCAGAGATATTCCATTGTGAAAAAGCGGCAGTATTTATAAATTAATTGAGAGTTCATTAATAATAACCAAACAGCCGTAAGGAGCAATATAATTGGAGTCCACATTTTTATTCATTGCTTTGTGGCTTTATTGTATTTGTCTCGGACTTTCGATTGCCCGTTATTTCCGATGGAGTGAGATTTTACTCATCACGGCAACTTTGGTTCATCTGTCCGCCTTAATCACCCGTTCCGTTATCGCTCACCATCCACCATTCACCAACGTGTACGAAACCTTTATTCTCCTGCCTTTTCTGGTAGCCTTACGACTATTATTCTGGAAAGAACATATCGGTGAACAGTTCCGAAAAATCCTGACCGGTGTAGTCATGACGATTATTCTGATTGCATTGCTGCTGCCTCAATCCCTTAAAACCCCCAAACCGCTCATGCCCGCACTGAACAGTATTTGGATGTACATCCATGTGCCATCTTACTTTTTCGCTTACATGGCGCTGTTGGTAGCGAGTATTTATGCCGTCATGCTACTTTTCCGGAAAGCCGGTTCTGGATCGGCGACTGCTATCCTTCACAAATTGGATAGTGAAGTAAAAATTGCTTTTCTCTTCCTGAATGTCGGTCTGATCACCGGTAGTATCTGGGCTTATGTCAGCTGGGGCAATTACTGGGCCTGGGACCCCAAGGAGACATGGGCGCTGATCAATATAATTGTACTGGCGTTCTATTTTCATCTTCAGGCGCCGACCAAACAGAAAAAAGCCGTGATCGTTATTATTACTGTATTAACGGTTGCGTTCACTTACTGGGGCGTCAGTTTTATTCTTGCGGGGCTGCATAGCTACACATAGGAGAAGAATCAGCTGAAAATTTTATTTGCATTTCAAATCATCGCAATATGTACTATTTGTGTATCCTGCCTGTCCAGGAATAGCAAAGAATCGGAAAAGGATAAATTACTACAGACTGATTGTGAGTTCGCCCGAACATCGATAAAAATCGGAGCGGCTGAAGCATTTAAACTCTATCTCGATCGAGATGCATTAATGCTTTCGGCCAACCAACATCCGATTACAGGGCGTGACACTATTTATCAGCAGATGCTTGCCAACAACGAATACATATTGAGTTGGGAGCCACAGAATGGTGAGGTTGCTTCCTCCGGTGATCTTGGATATACCTGGGGAAAATATAAAGTAACCGCCAAGAATCCGGACGGCGCTGCAACTTGTCGCTATGGTAAATATTTAAACGTCTGGAAAAAACAGCCCGACGGCAGCTGGAAAGTACTGGTCGATATGGGCAATGCAAGTCCTAATAGATAATTGTTATGCTCGATGAGATTCGGAAAGTAAGAAAGGGATTTGCGCTCTTACATTTCGCCATACTTTTGCGACACACTTATTGGAAAACGGATAGGATATTCGCACAATCCAGGAGCTATTAGGTCATAAAAATGCTAAGGCCACTATGTTTTACACTCACGTATTGAAAAATGGAGGGCGCTACATTATGGGCCCTAATGGATACGTTATGATAAAATCGCAAGGGACTTTATCTGACAAATTAACTTTATCCGACTCGGATAATATTCCGTTTGACTTATACCAATCTTATGCTTAAAATTGGATTAACAATGATTTACACAATGACCATCTGGAATTTTATACGACAGGAAAAGCTGTCTATAAGCATTTATCCGAGTCGCTCATGTATATGTTAGACCATCAATAGAATTAATGGAGTTAAACATGAAAGCAAAAGTCATTTTTATTTTTATTTTATTTTTTTTATTTACTGCTTGTGATAGAGTCGCAGATCCCGTCGCAGATCCCATTGATTTAAATAAAAACGAAATATTGCTAACATATAAATTTATGCATGGCTGGACAGGAAAGATATCCTCAATGAAAATTTTTGAAAATAAAGAATCAATCAAATACATCAATGAAGAAGAAGTAGAATTTGAATTTACAGAAACAGAGAAGAAGGAATTAGATTCATTGTTAATTCATTTTTCAGAATTTCAAAATGAATACAAGCCCCATAATGGTGCATGGGTAGACATTAGTTATCATTGGTTAATTCATTATCCAGAATCAAAAGCCGATTCCGTTTCGATTTATGAACCATTAAATTCTGAACAAATTCCTGCTGAATTAAGAGAATTAATTGAATTGTTGCTATCAAAATTCTAAGAGCATAATGCCTAACAATCGCATTGTGTCTTTTTTACTATTCTCTTGTGAAGATGGTAATAATATTTCTTCGGGAGGATTCGCATTTTTAAATCGTATTTTAGCAAAATTCTTTTGACAAGCAGAAAATGATAAACAAAGAAGCAGCATATAATAAAATTTCAGAACTGGTTGAACGCTTTGGCGAGCAATTCGACTCTTACAAAAAAGCGGATTACAACGAGACACTTACGCGCAGGGACTTCATAGACCCGTTTTTCAAAGCGTTGGGTTGGGACATTGACAACGAGAAAGGTTACGCAGAAGCATACAGAGAAGTAATTCACGAGGACAAAGTTAAAATTGGAAGTGCAACCAAAGCACCAGACTATTCTTTCCGACTGGTTGGAGGCAAACGACTTTTCTTTGTTGAAGCAAAAAAACCAAGTATTGCAATTAAAGACGATATTTTACCGGCTTATCAAGTCCGCAGATACGGCTGGAGCGCAAAACTTTCAATCAGTATAATTACCGACTTCGAAGAATTTGCAATTTACGACTGCACGAAAAAACCAATCCCCACCGACAAAGCATCAGTAGCACGAGTAAAATACATCACTTACAAAGACTATTTAAAGGAGTTCGATTTTATTTGGGACACGTTTTCAAAAGAACGTGTTTTAAAAGGCAGTTTTGACAAATTTATTCAAGGCACGGCCAATAAAAAAGGAACTGCAACGGTTGATAGAGAATTTTTACAATCGCTTGACAGTTGGCGAACTTATCTTGCAACTTCTATAAGTTGGAATAACAAAGACATTGACGAAGACGAAATAAATTTTGCTGTTCAGCAAACCATTGACAGAATTATTTTCTTGCGTATTGCCGAAGACCGAAGCGTAGAACCTTATGGAAACTTAAAAATTGCTTTAATGCAAGGCGACTATTATCAAAACCTTTTCGGCATTTTCAAAGAAGCCGATGACAAATATAATTCAGGATTATTTAATTTCAAGAAAGACCAAATAAGTAAAAACTTAACGGTTGACAACAAGGTAATAAAGACCATTGTTACCGAACTGTATTACCCCGAAAGTCCTTATGAATTTTCGGTTTTATCAGTTGAAATTTTAGGGAGCGCTTATGAGCAGTTTCTCGGGAAAGTAATCCGCATAACTCCTGCGCATCACGCAAAAATTGAGGAGAAACCCGAAGTAAGAAAAGCGGGAGGAGTTTATTACACGCCTCAATACATTGTTGAATACATCGTAAAAAACACAGTCGGTAAACTCATTGACGGAAAGACGCCGAAAGAAATAAGCAAAATAAAAATAGTTGACCCGGCCTGCGGAAGCGGCAGTTTTTTAATTGGCGCTTATCAGTATTTGCTCGACTTTCACAAGGATTATTATTCCGAAAACGGAAAACCAGGCAAAGGAAAAAAGGATAATCCTTTGACACCCGAAGGAAACCTAACAACAGCCGAGAAGAAAAGAATTTTGCTCAATAATATTTTCGGAGTCGACATCGATGTGAACGCAGTTGAAGTAAGCAAGTTGAGTTTGCTTTTGAAATGTATGGAAGGCGAAACTTCGGCTTCAATCGCTCATCAGTTATCCATGTTTCACGAACGGGTTTTACCGACACTTGAAAATAATATTAAAGATGGAAACAGTTTAGTTGATACCGATTATTATGCAAATGAACTTGATTTTGGTGAAGAAAAAAAAGTAAAGCCGTTTAGTTGGCAGAAAGGTTTTCCTGAAGTTTTTAAACAAGGAGGTTTTGATGTCGTAATTGGGAATCCGCCATATTTCTCTCTTTCCTCATTGGAACAAAATCAAACAAGTTATTTTAAAAAAAGATATAGAGTTTTTGAAAATACAACAGACATATATTGTTTGTTTTTTGAAAAGGCAATTGAGATTTTAAAACCAAACGGTTTAGTTTCTTTTATTACTTCTAATTTCAAATAATTATTCTTGACAACTAATCCCTCAATTTTCTCCTTAACAATCGCCAAGTTTGACCCACCAGCCAAAATAAAAATCGGTAGATTTTTTGTTATGCTAAACTTTTTTCCCTCAATCAAATCTTCTCTTGTCTTCGCTTCCAAAAAGTATTCGGCAATCGTATTTGTTCTTAAAGTGTTAAATGGAAGTAGATTAATATTTTTTTGAATTTTT
>JAHIOG010000379.1 GCA_018895675.1 bacterium | reverse complement strand
TATTCAGGAAATAGTAAGTTTCACCGTGTGAAATAAATTGTCCGACGTCCACTTTGCGTGGCGATTGCAGGCTGATAATGTCGATTGCGTCTCGCCAATGCGTATTGTGCAATTCCAGGTCCCGGGCAAAGGCATTACCGGTCCCAATGGGTAAAACGCCAATGGGAATTTTCACTTTCGATTCATTCCGATAGTAGCCATTGATAACTTCGAACAGCGTCCCATCCCCTCCAGCTGCAACAACTCCGTCATATTGACTCAAATCGGCATCTTTTACGATCTGAATACCATGTTCATGATAATCTGTGGTTCGCAGATCAAATTCGACCTTTTTCTCCTGAAAATAGGCTTTCACTTCCGGCAGAATTTTCTGAGCCCGTCCATGTCCCGCAAACGGATTATAAACCAACAGTACTTTTATCAAACCAATCCCCCATTAAAAAATTAATTTCCGAATATAATTACTCCACCGCAGCAATCATATAAAAAAGGTCATTATGATAAAGTGGATTTACAGGATCAGGTGAAGCAATTTCGGCAAGATCGAATATTCACAGGGTGGTGTGCCGATAATTTCACCATCGGTTTCGACCGCAACAGGAAGATTTTCTCCGGATAGTGTTACCCGATATCCCTGATGATATTCGGCATTGGCTTTTTTAAAAACCGAGCCGGAATAGAGTGACGGAATATAGCTCAGCGTTCTCAATCGGCCCATTTTATTAATCAGAGCTATATGCAGTTTGCCATCATCACAGGAAGACGGCACCCCGTAATTCATTCCGCCTCCAAAATAGGAGCATTTGAATACTGTCAGGTTTTTCAGAGAGCGGCTGAAATGTTCGGTCTGATCTATGCTAATATCCGCAGAAAAATTGCCAAATTGGAACACGTTTCTAAATCCCGCAAAAAGCGCTGCCACATCCACATTCAGGCGTTTCAGAAAGGACATTACCACTGTATTACGGTTGAATGCCACGACCGACTGACTGATTACCCCCACGCTGGAGTTCGCCAGAAAATAGCGGGTAATTCGATTCCCGTCTTTATCGTTACAGATGACTTTTGCCACATCCACCGGATATGATTTTTCCGATAATACACGATCTGATAAAAATAGTCGTTCGGGAATTAATTTTTCCACATCACAGCTGCTGCCGGCGCCCAAAAAGACAATCTGAATTTCCGGATCAATCAGGCGATCATCCCGAATAACACCGTTCAAAACTTCATTCAGGGTTCCGTCACCACCAAAAACAACGATTCGCTTTACGCCATTATCCACCGCCTGTTTGGCCAGTTCAAGTGCATGCCCCGGATATTCCGTGGGATGGCAGTTGATTCTGAAATCACGGCTTTGCGACTCTTCAACAAATGCCTGCCACCGTTTGCGGGCTTTTCCGCCCCCGGCAAGCAGATTGGTGATGAAAAAGATTTCCTGTTTTTGCCTTAATGCAGCGATAAGTCCTCCCAAACCAGCGACTGTCTCAAATGCCTGACCATGTCATCCCGATCGGGATCACCGGGCCTGAAAACCGAATAAAAATTAATGTGAATCGACAGACCCCAGAATTTATCAAAGATTTCTGCCTGCTGTGAATTTAGCGGATATCCGCAACGGAAGAACCGGTATTTCCGACGATTGCTTCGAATTGACCATTTCAATAAATCAGAGCCCGCATCCCGGCACCCGTCCGCAAAGACAAGATGACGGATTACCAGTTCCGACAATGGATGTTCTTCCGGTGGCACCAATCGAAGCGGACTTATGATTTTTTTCAGAAATGCAAATTTGCCACCGTAACGGCTGATCACCGTGTTTTTAAACCGTGACTGATCCCAGAGACTGATAGCTGCGACTATTGTATCGTTGTGAATAGCCAGACACGTGTTGTCCAAGTCAAAATCTTTCTGTTCGTAAAGCGATGAGAGGTAACCGGCTGTCCAGTCTGGTCTTAATTCGTACCCAGCAAAGAAGCGTTTGTACAATTCGTCAATTTCGGAGATATCGGTTTGAGTAGCCGGGCGTAAACTGTATTTTTTCCCCGGACGCAGAAACGGTAGCGGAAAAATGTTTTTAACCCGATAGTTGCTGACCAGATCGAATGCCGGAATCCCAGCCCGACCTGACAATAGCGCTTCCATTGCACGGTTCGCACCAATCACCAGAATGAAACCGAGTTTGACCGGAGTATCCATCAGGTAATCCATTACATGCTTCATCAGGCGAAACGTCAACAGTATATTCTGGTAAGGGTTCTCGATTTTTATGCCACCAATATAGGCGACTGAAACCGCTTTCCCTTTGTATTCCACTGTTCGGAAAACTACTCCGACGGTGCCGATAATTTTGTTTTGCTTTTCAGCCACAAAAATAACCGGTGTCTCACCCAGCAGATCATCCAGATAAAAATAATCCGGGGTACGGTCGTTATTCACAACCAGTTTCGCATCCATGGGAGCCTGTCGGGATAGTACCAGAAGCGCCTGATTATCTTCTTTTGTAGCAGCACGAATTAGCATGAATACCTGTGGTTTTAACCTTTACTGATTTTAGATCAGGCAGAAAAAAGATGCAAGGATAAAGATACGTATTTTAATATTTATTAATAAATCGCGCTAAACCGGGCTTATTAGTCTGCCAATGTTTACAAATGATAAGCCAGATTTCCTGCTTTTCCAAATTACTCTTGAGTTGCACTTAATAGTTGAATTCAAGAAATAATCTGTACCGGTGATTCACGAATTACCGTAACAATTACATCAGCCTTATTTTGACGCGGCCAGACTGTGTGAAAACGCACTGAAGTGCGTTGAAAAGAGAGTAGTTACATGAAATTTTACTATCCGGATACAATCTCGTACTTTGCAGCCAAATCTTTAAATCTATTTTCTTGAATTCTAATTGGAGAAACATTACTTTTAGTAAAATAGGAGCACAAATGGATCGACGAACATTTTTAAAAACATCCGCATTTGTCACCGGAATGAGCCTGGTTTCGAGTCAACGCATCTTTTCTAAAGGACAAGAACCGGCATCTTTGGTACTTATAAAAGACGGTTCACCGGAGCAAATGGCGGAAAAAGTCTTTGAATTGATG
>JAHIOG010000378.1 GCA_018895675.1 bacterium | reverse complement strand
GTCAGTGTGATAATGTTCAAAATTGCATCGTATTTTATAATCGGAGTGAGAAGGGGTGAAGAATCTTCGAATCTCAATGCACAATCACTCCGCACCATCGCAGATTCTTCGGGACTCAACCATTTGCGAAATGCATAACCTTCCGCGCGTCTGTCCCTCAGAAAGACACGTTTACTTATGTCATTCTGAACCCCAGGATACTATGGCAGTGTGATAATACTCAAATTGAATCGTATCTTACATTCGTAGTGAGAAGGAGTGCCCCGACTCGTCGGGGTCCCCCTGGTGGGAAAGAATCTTGTCAACCCAATGCGCTTCACTTACCCGATTCTTCGTCGCAGGCTCCTCAATCTCAAAGAGACCTCTTCGAGGGAATGACACGTTTGGTTGTCATCCTTCTCCTTACTTGTCATCCTTGAGGGAAAAGTACGTTATAAGGGATGTGATGAGATTAAGATCCACCCCGATCCGTCGAAATGCCGGACAAGTGAATCAGGGTGATAATCCTATGATAATATTAGGATTGAATATTTTTCGGAGATTGAAATATCAGGTTTATTCGTATTTTCGATTCCAGTCAGGGATAGTTTTCAGAATGACAGCCAATACTCCTGGAATGCTTAGCAGTATGCCTTCCCGGGGCAGACCCAGTAATCGAAGCACAAAGGGGAAAAGTATCATCCCGAAAATTGTCACCCGGGCGCGATGGAGACGTACCCCTTTGACCAGCATTTGACGGAGAATTATTAGTATAAGCGCCGAGCCGGTTACAGTCAAAGGTTGAAAATAGACCAGCGAACCAAAGAGCGTGGAGAGTCCGATTCCTCCCTTAAAACGGATATAAATCGACCAGTTATGTCCAATAATCGCAGCTGCTCCGGCGCCGGCGGCGATCCACAGGTTGTCTGTTATCATATGGGCAATTAAAACACTGGCTGTACCCCAAAGAACATCCAGAATAGCCGTAGCGACAGCCGCTTTTAATCCGGCTGCCCGTTTCACATTTGTAGCGCCTGTGTGACTACTCCCGAATTCATAAATTTTAATACCGGTAAGTAGTCGGGTAATGAGATGTCCGGTTGGGATAGCCCCTAAAAGGTATCCGATCAAACAACATAAAATCCACTGATAAGTCATATATTATTTATTTTGGTCTGAATTGTACAAAATTTTTTATTGAGTAACAACCGGAATGTTTCACTGTTTGATATTTTTGTATGGCTGAATGCAGAATATTCCGGATAATATATTACTGAATTTCCCCCGAAATTGGAAATCCCTTATAGTGCAATATTTTGTATTTTAAGATGATAAAACACAATGACAAGTGGAACAGTAATTTAGGAAAGTTGAGACAGAAAAAGCCTTGTTTCCTGAAGATTCCAATTGACCTCCCCTCTTTCCTCCGGCAGCTGCCGGAAGGGGATGAAAGGGGAGGTTATATCATCTCGACATAATATTAGGTACAGCACTAAAATTTCGGTGTAACTTCAGACAAAATTTTCTTATTGAAATTTGCGGGTTTTATTCTTAGAATGTCACCTATGTTTCCTCACTTAAATATACACAGTAAATTCCATCCGATTATTGTTATTTATACTTTTTGTGTCTATGCCTTGCAGTCTGCCTTCACGGCGATAATAGTATTAATTGGAATTGGCGTCAGTTATTTAAGATTGATGTCGATCAACCGGTTTTGTAATTTGATCTGGGCAAGGGGATTGTTCTTTTTAATGGGAAAACGAGTCCATATCGAGGGTAAAGAAAATTACGACCGGTTAAAAAAATATATACTTGTTGCAAATCATTCCAGTATCTATGACATACCGGCTATTATGAGTGTCGTTCCTAGAGTGTCGTGGATCGGCAGAGAATATCTTGTACGTATTCCCGGATTTGGCCGGCTGCTGAAGATGAACGATTATATTCCGATTGAACCGGAAAAACCCGGACGGTCATGGCAGTCGATCAAGCAGGCAATTGCCAAGGCGAAAGATGGAATAACAGTAGCCATTTTTCCGGAGGGAACGCGTACTGTAAATGGGCAATTGGGAACGTTCAAGAAGGGTTTTATTCACATTTTACGAGCGACACATCTGGATATATTACCCGTTACACTGATTGGATTTTATTCTTTGAAGCCTAAAACCAGGTTTACTATTGTACCAAAAGGAAAATTGGGAATAGTGATTCATCCGCCGATAGATAACAAAAAATTACTTACGACGGCAGACAACGAAATTATAGATGTGGTCAAAAAGACAATTTCATCATCATATCCATGTAAATAATCAATACATTTTAAGAGGGATAAAATTTTTCAAAATGGCGCCAGTTTTTGTTGTACTCTTTTATGTATATAATTGATTTTCGTCGGAGTTGACTTTAATATGCTTTTTAAGTAAAATCATTCCTGTATTATTGACTACCTGGAGGATTGAAAAACAGTTTGGGATTAATTGAAACCTTAAAATCCATTTTCGGTAAAGCCATTGTCAGAATTTTTCTGGCGCTTACCCTTCTGACGGTGATCGCCGCTGTATCGGTGCTGCATTTTGAAGGAATCCGGAATCCCGGCGAATACAGGGGCTTGTGGGATTCGGTCTGGTGGGCGTTAGTTACCGTGTTTACAGTTGGTTATGGAGATATTCGTCCGATAACTATAGGCGGCAGAATTGTCGGAATATTTGTAATGATTTCGGGCGTCACTCTCGTTTCATTAATTACCGCAACAATCTCATCAATTTTTGTGGCTAAAAAAATCAGGGAGGATCAGGGATTGGAATCTATAAATTATGAAGATCATATTATTATTTGCGGCTGGAATAACCGGGCGGAATCAATTATTGAAACATTTTATACTCTGGCAAAGCAGAAAGCCCCGAAAATTATACTGGTAAATGAACTGCCTGAAGATGAGATTAACACTGTTCTGGATCGCTTTCGTAAAAACAAAGTTAAATTCATTCGTGGAGATTACACCCGGAATGCGCCATTGGAACGCGCTAATATTAAGGTTGCTAAAACAATCATTCTGTTGCCGAATTTACATCAATTTGACCCCCTCGTAGCCGATGAAAAAACACTGCTGGCGACGCTGAATATCAAATCGACCTATCCAAAGAAAAAAGTTATTGCATTTATCATGACGCCGGAAAATGAGATTCACGTTAAGCGTGCCAAAGCCGATGAAGTATTCGTCAGTGATCAGTATGTGGATTTTCTGTTGGCGGGAGATATTATTGAACCGGGATTATCGAATGTCGTCTCCAAATTATTCAGCGCTAAAAGCGAACACCGGATTTCGACGGTTAATATTCCTTCACGACTGAAGGGAAAATCGTTTCTGGAATTAACTCAATTCTATAAAAATCAGCATCGAATGATGGTGTTGGGAGTTGTATCGGAAGTAGAATCCATCGGGGTCTCCGATTTTCTCTCTTCGGACTCCAGTCATCTGGATGCATTCATTGAGCGCAAAATAAAGGAAGCCGGAAAGACTCTCGGAGAGGAGAATAAAGTCATTGTCAATTTGAACCCCGCTGATGAATATATAATTCAGGAAAATGAAAAAGCCATAGTGTTGTTATGATGAGAAGAAAAAACACATGTACGTATAACCCGCGAATATTGGGAAATTATGAGATATTCTCCGGGTTGACCGAAGAGCAGATCGAGCAATTTTGCAAGGTCATCATTCCAATTCATTTTAACAAGGGCGACACCATCATTCTGGAAGGTGAAAAAGGTGACTCAATTCTGATATTACTGGAAGGGGAGGTTGAAATTTCCCAGGCGCTTACACTAAAAACCGATGTTTCTCCGGCAGACACCCGGGAAAAAAGTTTGATTGCGCTTTCCAGCAGCGTTCGTCCCTTTTTCGGTGAAATGAGCCTATTCAGCGACGATGATCTGCGCAGCGCAACCGTCAAAGCTGTCACACCCTGCGGAATTGCTAGGGTAAGTAAAGATGATTTTTTTCATATTTGTAATGAGTATCCTGAAATTGGTAATAAAGTCATGCAGAACATAGCGCGGGTGCTCAGCCGGCGCTTGAAACAGGCGAATCAAAATGTATTGAAATTGACAACGGCATTCAGTTTAATCATTGAAAGTTGATGAGGTAAATATTGGCAATTCATTTAGACAAAGTCTATGATCCGCAAAAAGTCGAATCCCGATGGTATGAGTACTGGTTGGAAAAACGATATTTTCATGCGAATAATCAATCCGGGGAAAGATCCTATGTCATTGTAATTCCTCCTCCCAATGTGACCGGCATTCTCACCATGGGTCACGTTCTGAACAATACGCTTCAGGATATCCTGGTCCGGCATGCCCGGATGAATGGTTATGAAACACTCTGGCTTCCCGGCACCGACCATGCGGGAATCGCCACCCAGAATGTTGTGGAAAAAGAGCTTTGCAAAGATGGTAAAACCCGCTATGATTTTGAGCGTGATGACTTTGTGAATATTGTCTGGGATTGGGCTAATAAACATAAATCCATCATTTTAACCCAGCTACAAAAAATTGGTTGTTCCTGTGATTGGGATCGTGAACGATTCACTTTTGATGAGGGCTTGTCCAACGCCGTCCGCAATGTGTTTGTTCATCTCTATAAAAAAGGATTGATTTATCGCGGACGCAGAATTATAAACTGGTGTCCGGCTTCGCGGACAGCTCTGTCTGATGAAGAGGTAATTCACAGGGAAACCAACGGTCATTTGTGGTTTTTCTGCTATCCTTTGGAAGAAGGAAAAGGGCATTTAACCGTTGCAACTACCCGACCGGAGACGATGCTGGGTGATACCGCAGTGGCGGTCAACCCTGAAGATAAACGCTTTGCCAAACTCATCGGAAAAAATGTCATTCTCCCGATTATGAACCGCGTCATTCCTATTGTCGCCGATGATTTTGTTGATATGAAGTTTGGAACCGGAGCGGTGAAAGTGACGCCTGCTCACGACCCGAATGATTTTGAGATTGGCGAGCGGCATAAGCTCGAAAAGATAAATGTGATGAATCCGGATGGGACGATGAACGCCGCCGCCGGACCTTTGGTTGAGGGCAAAGATCGCTTTGAAGCCCGGAAGCTGGTGGTTGATGAGATGGATCGTCTTGGTTATCTGGAAAAAATCGAAGATTACACTCATAGCGTAGGCTACAGTGAACGAGCCGGCGTGATGATAGAACCTTATCTGTCCGATCAATGGTTCGTTAGAATGAAGCCGCTGGCAGAACCGGCAATCAGGGTTGTCGATGAAGGTAAAATTCGTTTTCATCCCGGGCGCTGGGTGAAGACCTATGATCACTGGATGAATAATGTCAGGGATTGGTGCATCTCTCGACAATTATGGTGGGGGCATCGTATTCCGGTGTTTTATTGCAATGACTGCGACTGGATGGATGCGCTTATCGAAGTTGTCGATACCTGCCCGAAATGCGGCGGCTCTGTACGGCAGGATACCGATGTGCTGGATACCTGGTTCAGTTCCTGGCTATGGCCCTTTTCAACTATGGGCTGGCCTGAAAAAAGTGATGATTTAAAAACCTTTTTTCCGACAAATACTCTTGTGACGGGACCAGATATCATCTTTTTCTGGGTCGCCAGAATGATTATGGCGAGCCTGGAATTCATGGACGATATTCCTTTTAAGGATGTCTATTTCACCGGGATCATCCGTGATATCCAAGGGCGGAAGATGAGTAAGTCTCTGGGGAATTCCCCCGATCCGCTGGTTCTTGTTGAGAAATATGGCGCCGATGCCTTACGATATGGAATTATGCTTATAGCGCCTCAGGGGCAGGATATTCTGTTTTCGGAAGAACGTCTTGAGGTCGGACGCAATTTCATGAATAAAGTCTGGAACGCCTCCCGATTTATTTTGATGAACATAGATGATGACAGTATTCTTGAACAGGATTTTGTTCCGGAGAAAAACTTCCTGACTCTCGCCGATGAATGGATATTGATCCGCTTGAAAAAGACAATCGGAAAAGTTGATATAAGTTTAAAACGCTTCCGTTTTGATGAAGTAGCCCGAATTATTTATGATTTTGTATGGAGTGATTATTGTGATTGGTATATCGAATTAATTAAAGATCGTCTGTATAAAAAATCCGCTGAAGAAAAACAGACTGCTCTGTCAGTGGCAATATATGTTCTGAAAAATATTCTGAAAATCCTGCATCCCTATGCGCCTTTTATAACGGAAGAAATATATCAGCATCTTAAATCCGCTTCCGAACCGGATATCATTGTTTCTGATTGGCCTAAAATTAAATATCGAAGTGACGATCCTCGCGCGGAAGAAACATTCGAAATAGTTCAGAAAATAATCACAGCTTTAAGAACTGCTCGCAGTGAAATGAATATTCCGCCATCAGCTCAGCTGAACCTTATTGTGCGGGGAAATGACGATCAATTGCCTCTGAAATTAATTCAAAACGAATCTCTCGCAGAGTATGTTAAAAATCTTGTAAAAGTTGCAGATATTCGCATCGCCCAGGATGGGGAGAGACCCCATCCGGCGTCAACAATTGTTGTTCACGGCACCGAATTTTTCATCCCCCTGGAAGGATTGATCGATGTTGACGCTGAAAAACAGCGACTCGAAAAGGAAATCAATCGCTTAAAAGGACTTCTGAAATCAATTTCCGCCAAACTGATGAATCAGAACTTTTTGGAGAGAGCGCCCCGGAATGTTGTCGCAAAGGAGCAAGAAAAAGAAAAGTTCATCAGGGAGCAATTGATTAAACTGGAAACAAATCTTCAAGCATTGGAATAAAATACGGTTCCAACGTTACAGATAGAAGAATATTGAGGTTAAAATGAAGAAATATACATATGTGCCGATTATGGCGATAATTATCATGATGTCCATTGTCTGTCTTGCCGATGAGGGATTTAGCGATACCCAGGTAACAATTTATAATAATGACCTGGGACTCATCAGACAGAATTGTGATGTTTCATTGATTAAGGGTATTTCAGAATTTCAAATAGAAGGTGTATCGTCGAAAATTCTTACAACGTCGGTAAAAATCAGTTTTCCGAAGTTAAAAAACAAAGTGGAAGTGCTGGAACAAAATTACCTTTATGATCTGCTTAGTTCGGAAAAATTGTTTAATAAATATGTGGGAAAATCTATCACTTACCGGATGGAAAATGGCGATAAAATAAAGGGAATCCTGCTCAGCTATGCGCACGATAAAATTATTGTTCAACTTGAAAACAGTGAAATTAAAATATCAAGCGTTGATAAAATCCTGGAATACGATTTTCCTGCATTGCCGGAAGGGTTGATCCTGAAACCAACGCTCCAATGGCTTATCAATTCAAAGTACAAAGGCAGTACGAAAGCCGATCTGTCCTATTTAACTAATGGAATTAAATGGAATGCCGAATATGTTCTTGTTTTAAAAGAAAACGATTCCGATTTCTCGCTTTCCTCATGGATTTCATTAGATAATTCATCGGGCGCCAGTTATGAAAACGCCAGGCTAAAATTGATCGCCGGCGACATCCATCAGGCTCGTCCTCAAAGATTTATGGCATATGAAGAACCAAAACGCCCATTAGAAATGGCAACACAAAAATCAGGTGTTGAAGAACGGGCGTTTTTCGATTACTATTTGTATGAATTACAGCGACCGGTGACCATTAAGAATAACGAAATTAAACAGGTGACGCTCTTCGATGAAATAGATGCAAAGGGTAGAAAGATTTATACATTTAATAGTCGCTCGACCGGCGATCAGGAAAAACAGCTGGATATTATTTTTAAGATTGAAAACACCAAAGCAAACAATATGGGTATTGCAATACCCAAAGGGAAAATGCGGGTGTTCAAGGAAGATATTGACGGTTCTTTACAATTAGTTGGTGAAGATTGGGTGAATCATACCAGTAAAAACGATACGCTCGACATCAAAATCGGACAGGCATTTGATATTAAAGGTAAACAGATAGTTATTAACCGTGAAAAAACTTCCAAACGTTCAGAAACTTTGACTATCCGCATTACTGTTTATAACAGGAAAGACAGCGATATTTATGCTGAAATTAACGAACATTTGCCTGGAATATGGGAAATGAAAAAATCCAGTCATACTTATCAAAAGAAAAGTCAGTCGCTGCTTATGTTTCCCCTGGACGTCAAAGCTAATAGCCAAAGTACGATAGAATATACTTATTTACATAAATGGTAAAAGCTTCTATTGCCGGTAAGTCAAACAAGAGATATTGATCAAGCCACACCGGTAACTTATGTTAAAGGTGTCGGACCGAAACGAGGCGCCGCTCTCAAAATGAGCGGCGTAAAAACCTTTATCGATTTACTATACCATTTTCCGCGGCGTTACCTGGATCGCAGTACTATTACTCCAATCGTAAAATTAAGAGTTGGGATGGATGCCACGATTGTCGGTAAAATATTATCGATGAACAGTGTCCGGACCCGCAAGCGTCCCTACTTTCAAGTTCTGGTCGGTGATGATAGCGGTCAGTTGCGTTGTGTCTGGTTTAACGGCGCGAAATATATCCAGCGCGTTTTTAAAACCGGTGATCTGGTTGCCATGAGTGGAAAAGTGGAATATTATGGCGGGATACAGTTCATCCATCCCGATTATGATATTCTGGAAAGCGCTGAATGGGCGACCTTGAATACAGCCCGGATCATTCCCCTGTATCCATCTACTGCTGAATTGAAAAAGGTCGGATTGGATAGCCGTGGTTTCCGGCGCTTGTTTCACAAGGTGATTGAAATAATATCGTGGCAGGTGGAAGAAATTCTGCCGGCATCTGTGCTGCAATCCCTGAAATTGACCGGAATTAACGAGGCATTACGCCAGATTCATTTTCCGGATTCTGCCGTTGCACTCGAAAACGCACAACGCCGTTTCAAATTTGAAGAACTGTTCTATCTGCAATTATTGCTGGCAGTGAAACGTCAGGGCATAAAGGCGCTCAAAAAATCCTATCGTTATAGCGGCACGGGACCACTATTAAAACAGATATATGAAAAATTACCCTTTCAGCTTACGTCCGCCCAGAAAAAAGTCATCCATGAGATTTGGGAGGATATGAAATCCGAAACAGTGATGAACCGGTTATTACAGGGTGATGTAGGATCCGGGAAAACTGTGGTTGCACTGTTATGCGCCAGTATTCCTATCGGCAGCGGCTACCAGGCTGCCGTCATGGCTCCCACTGAGATTCTTGCGGAACAGCATCACCGAAATTTACAAAAACTGGGCAATGTTGCCGGGATTAAAGTACGACTGTTAATCGGCGGTCAGCGGAAATCAGAGCGGGAAGATATTCTGGAAGAGATCAGAAGCGGAACGGCGGAGCTGGTCGTTGGGACGCACGCTCTGATCCAGGAAGGGGTTGAATTTCGAAACCTGGCATTGGTGATTATCGATGAGCAGCATCGATTTGGAGTTGTGCAGCGCAGTCAACTGATTGCCAAAGGCTTCAATCCCGATGTGTTGGTAATGACTGCCACACCGATTCCACGAACGATGAGTATGACTCTTTATGGCGACATGGATGTCTCTATCCTCGATGAGTTGCCCGCCCGCAAGGGAAAAATCATCACTCGTAAGGTTAATGTTGACCAACTGGATAAAGTCTATGAATATATTCGCAAACAGGTTCGGAAAGGCGATCAGGCATATATAGTGTACCCGTTAATTGAAGAATCCGCAAAAATGGATTTGCAGGCAGCTATTAAGGGGTATGATTATCTGCGGAAAAAGGTGTTTCCGGAATTGCGTCTTGCATTGCTGCACGGTAGTATGAAGACTATCGAAAAAGACCAGATTATGCGGGACTTTTCCGCGGGAACTGTGGATATTCTTGTGAGTACAACGGTTATTGAAGTTGGCGTCGATAATCCGAATGCGACCGTTATGGTTATTGAAAATGCCGAGCGTTTTGGCTTGACCCAGATACATCAAATGAGAGGACGCATCGGAAGGGGAAGTAAAAACGGCGTCTGTGCAATGGTAGAACGAAAACGGACAGAGACTTCTCATAAGCGCTTGAAGATTATTAACGGGACGACGGATGGTTTTGAAATATCAGAGCAAGACCTTAAATTACGCGGGCCTGGCGAGTTTTACGGAACTCGCCAGCATGGTTTTCCGAAGATGAAGATAGCTGATTTACTGGTAGATAGAGAACTTTTGAAAATTGCGCGTAGTGAAGCATTTATGCTAATAAAAAGTGACCCGCAGCTCCACAAATCTGAATATCATGCGGTGCGGGAACACCTTATTGCGAATTATTCCGAATATATGAATTTCATCGATGTTCTGTAGGAGAATTGAAAAGTGTCATATATATTCCACCCTGCCTGGAATTCAGACAGGTATTTGTAGAATACATGAGTTTATCACATAGTATATATACACGTAATATGGCGTTTACACAAAAGTTATCTGAAATAGCGGCATCTGATAAAAGAGGTTTAAGAATATGGCTGAAAATAAAAAATATGTAGAATTAATCTGGCATCAGAAATACGATAAGCTTGAGAAGGGGGAGAAAATACCCATTGAAAAACCAAATCTTCCATTTCAGGTCGTAGAAACTGTAAATCGTCCAAGGCAGAAAGAATTGGAAGGGAGACTATTCTCACCTGAACAGTACTATCCAGAAAATGAATATCCTGAGAATTATCCCAAAGACTGGAAGAATCTACTCATCTGGGGTGATAATAAACTTGTGATGTCTTCTCTTATTAAGCAGGGTTGGGCAGGAAGGATCAATTTGATTTATATAGACCCACCATTTTTCACAGGTGCAGATTTCACTGTAAGAACAAAGCTTGGAGATGAAAGAATAGAAAAAGAACCCTCTATTATTGAAGAGCGAGCATATAAGGATACCTGGAGTGGTGGGATTGCCTCTTATTTAAAATATATGTATGAGCGATTAGTTCTAATGCGAGAACTTTTGGCAGAAAATGGAAGTATTTATGTTCATTTAGACTGGCATGTGGGACATTATGTTAAGGTGATGATGGATGAGATTTTTGGGTATGAGAATTTCAGGAATGAGATTGTATGGCAAAAATTATCTACTCCTAAGGCTCAAACTTTGGGTTTTGGTAATGTTCACGACATCATCATGTGGTATAGCAAAGGTGGGAAATTAATATTCAATGAAACTAGAGTGCCACATAAAGAAGAATATTTAGAAAAGATGTATAGATTTATTGAGCCTGAAACAGAAAGAAGATATAGATTGCATGATTTTACTCAAAAGGGACAAGGGAAACCGAGAAGATTTGGTGACAAAGTATTAACGCCGCCACCAGGGAAACACTGGATTTGGTCACAAGACAAAATATATGAAGGATTAAAAAAGGGATTAATAGTTTTATCTAGTACAGCAATGCCACAAGTAAAAAGATATTTAGATGAAGTAAAGGGGCATAGACTTAGTGATATTTGGACAGATGTGAATCCAATCGGTTCAGTTGCAGAAGAAAGACTCGATTTTGACACCCAAAAACCAGAAGCCCTCTTAAAACGTATCATCCTCGCCTCTTCCAATTCCGGCGACATCATTGCAGAATTCTTCTGTGGCTCAGGCACAACCTTAGCAGTGGCAGAAAAACTTGGTAGACGCTGGATAGGCTCTGATTTATCCAAATTTGCTATACAGATAACAAGAAAGAGACTTCTTGATATTCATAATTCAAAAGATTTACAGGAAGAAAAGAAAAATCGATACGGCAAACCAGCAAGACCATTTGAGCTCTGGAATATAGGAAACTATGAGACGGTTTACTGGCAGGAGAGGGAGGATGAATACCTTGCTTTTATGCT
>JAHIOG010000377.1 GCA_018895675.1 bacterium | reverse complement strand
ACTGGAATATTTAAACAAAAACATACAGATTTGCCCGCATTGGTATGCCCAGTATATAACAAAAATTGAAGCTTTATGTAAACTTAACAGGTTTGATGAGGCCTGGTCAACTATTCTTACATTGTCTGATGATCCTGATTCTCCTTTATCTATTGCAGAATTGAAGGGTTATTATTTCGCCAGCTTAGGTAATAAAAAGGAAGCATATGAACAAATCAGCATTATCGAAAATGATTTAAAAAATAATTCATTGCTTAGCTCTCCTGACACTTATTTTTTAAGTGCAATTTATTTAGTATTAAAGGAAAACGAAAAAGCTTTAGAATATCTGGAATATGGAATAGAACATGGCTCTACTCCTTTTCTTTTCATAAAAATTGATAGCTTATGGGATGAATTGCGCGACCATCCAGGATATTTGAATGCTATAAAGAGATTTAATTTTTCAAAAGAGGGATCCAAATATAAAGATGATTTGAAAAAATATAAAAAATCAAATTTGTCGCATAAGCAGGCCAGGCTTATTGAAAAAGAATTAAAAACCTTAATGGCCGAAGAGAGACCATATTTAAACCCAAAGCTCAGCCTTTCGGATTTATCCGAATCTATCGATGTATCCACAAACCAAGTATCACAAATATTAAATGAATACATTGGAAGAAATTTTTACGATTTTGTTAACACTTACCGCTTATAGTATTTTTTAAAGCTAATCAAAGAACCTCAATGTAAAAATTTTACTTTACTGGCTGTGGCATACGATAGTGGATTTAATTCAAAAACAACTTTTAATTCTTTCTTTAAGAAATCACTGGGCGTTACTCCTTCCGATTATTTTAAACATCGTAATTTAGATTAACTCTACTACGTAACTTGAAAATTTAATATACCAAATGTAGTATTTACAATTGCCAGTTGGAACTATATATCGCATCATATTTCCTAAATGACGTTGTAGGGTTAATAGGTGTGCCAATTTTTACGAACCCCTATAAAATAATCCGCACTCCATTATAACATGCTGTAATACAAACTCTTAGAACCAGTAACTATGAGCAAGTAGTTCGCCCCTATCCATCCGGGCGATTGATGTTTTTTTATTCTGTAATTTGCAGAGTTGTTTGTCTAATATTTCATAAGGGACTAAAAATGCTACGATCATTAAATCTACTTTTGATACTTGTGCTTACTCATTGCACATTTCTTTCTGCCCAAAATATTGTTCATTATTTTGCAGTTAGTCAATATGATGGAACAATGAATGGACAATTGGCTATTGCGCCGAAGAAATTGGAATCTCATAAAGGCTCGATTAAAGGCCAGGTACTGAACAAAGAAACAAAGGCGCCGTTAATCGGCGTCAATGTAATGCTTAAAGATACCAAATTCGGCACGGCAACTGATTCAGATGGCCACTTCCTGATCGAAAATGTTCCGGTGGGTAGTTATGTAGTCCAATTTAAATATATTGGATATGAATCAGTGAAAAAAACGGATGTCATCATCAAATCAAACCGAATCGCATTTCTGAATATTGAACTCAGTGAATCTGCTGTAATAATGGAAGATATCGTTGTTACAGGTGGTTATTTTTCTAATATCAAAAATCAACCCACCGGCGCCATCAGCTTTTCGGGAGAAGAAATCCGGCGTTCTCCCGGTTCTTCCGGCGATATCAGCCGAATCCTGAGCGGGCTTGCCAGTGTTGCAAAAGTCAATGAACAAGACAATAGTCTCATCGTCCGTGGCGGCAATCCAATTGAAAATGGATTTTACATTGATAACATAGAAGTGCCCAATATTAATCATTATCCAATACAAGGCTCCACCGGCGGAGCACTCGGATTAGTGAATGTTGATTTCATACAGGATGTTAACTTCTCAGCAGGAGGTTTTTCAGCCGCTTACGGAGATAAACTGTCATCCATTACTAACATAAAATTCAGGGAAGGTAATAGTGAAGAAATTGATGCGCAACTGGATTTAAGTATGACTGGTTTCGGGATTGCTGCTGAAGGCCCATTGCCACAAAAAAAGGGATCGTACCTTTTTTCAGTCAGGCGAAGTTATATGGATTTGATGGCAGATGCGCTTGGACTTGGCATCGCGCCCCGGTATAGCGACTACCAGGGAAAATTAGTCTATAGTTTATCTCAAAAGCATAAAATATCCATACTTGGGCTTGTGGGAGATGATTTTATAGAATGGGATAAAGAAACAGCTAAAGAATGGGAATATGATTATTATGCAAAAACTAAAATTATCAGTAGTACTATCGGCGCTGACTGGCGTTATTTATGGAACTCAAAAGGCTATTCAAATACTGCCGTTTCTGTAACTTCTATTATCAACCGTTCAAATATTACAGAATACATAACACAACAAACTTTATTTAAAAAATATTCAGATGAAAAAACTTATAATCTGAGAAACGTAAATTTTTTCAGATTTAACCCGTCATTAAAAATTGAGTTTGGTTTTGATGCAAAACATATAATAAATCAAAATAATAATTACTATGGAAAATTTACCAATTCCTTCGGCGAAATAATTCCTTCTCAATCAATTAGCAAAAATATCAATGCAAATAAAATTGGAATATTTAACAATATTGTGTATAACCCAATTCAGAACTTAACCACAACATTGGGGCTTAGATATGATTATTTTTCATATAATGACAATACTCATTTCTCCCCCAGGCTATCTTGTTCCTACAAATTAAGTAAAAGGACAACCATAAATGGATCGATTGGCGTCTATTATCAAAATCTTCCTCTCATCCTTCTTTCACAAAATTCGAATCACAAAAATTTAGATGATCCGAAGACCAATCATATTATTTTGGGAATAGAACACTTACTCACTGACAATACAAAATTGACCTTTGAAATATATAATAAATCCTATGATAAATTGCCGCTTGATCCCGCTGAATCATCGCTATTAATCCTCGACGAATTGTTTTATCGCTCTGGTTATAGTAGCTTCTTTAGTCATGAGAATTTAATTGATAACGGAAAGGCTTATTGTCGTGGTTTGGAATTGATCCTTCAGAAAAAATTAGCTGCAAATATTTATGGTACCATGAGCCTGGCTTATTTTAAAACACGCTATCGGGGTTATGATGATATTTGGAGAGATCGAACATTCGATAATGAATATATAATTGGTGTCGATTGTGGTTATAAGCCCAATAAGAATTGGGAGTTCAGTATTAAATGGAATTATGCCGGCGGAATCCCTTATACTCCGTTCGATATTGAAGCTTCACAAGCATTATATCGGGCAGTTTTCGATGAAGACAAAGTGAATCAAGCCCGGTATCCGGCTTATCATTCAATGAATATTAGAGCTGACAGAAGGTTCCATTTTCGCAGAACAAATTTGATTTGTTATTTTGATTTGTATAATGTTTATAATCGAAAAAATGTTGTTTCTTATATTTGGAATGTTCAAAAAAACGAACAGAGTAAAATGAAACTTTGGGGCACTTTGCCTGTTTTAGGAGTGGAATTTGAATTTTAGTTATCGTTTGTCAATATGTTAAATTTTTTCAATCATTAAACGAGGAGGTTTCAATGACAAAAGAAATGTATCAAAAAAAACTGTTTTATTTACCCATTCTTCTTCTTTTACTCTTTATTAATTTGTTAACCGGCTGTAAAGAAATAGATAGTATAACAATTAAAGATGTGAATTTAGAAAAAGTTAAAGATGGTACTTACAATGGCGAGTATAAATTTTTTCCTGTAAAAGTAGTGGTAAGCATCGAAGTAAAAAATCATCAAATAACAGAAATTAAAATCACAAAACACAGGACAGGGGAAGGGGAAAAAGCTGAAGTAATTATTGAGGATGTGATCCGGGCTCAATCTTTAGTGGTAGATGCAATTTCAGGTGCTACCCTGAGCAGTAAATGTATATTAAAGGCTATTGAAAACGCTTTAGAGCAGGATTTGGAATAAATTATCGAAAAGAAAATAATTTGAAAGGTGGAGGAATATCATGTTGAAAGTTTTAATAGTTTATGATTCGGTTTTTGGTAACACAGAGCAAATAGCTCAAGCAATTAGTGATTCTCTTGGTTCGAAAGAGAATGTTGAAACATTAAGGGTAAATGACGTGAAAATAGAAAAGATAACGGGATTGGATCTTTTAATCGTCGGCTCACCTACCCGCGGATTTAGACCTACACAAGCGATCACAAATTTCCTGAAAAGAATTTCTACAAAGGGTCTCAACGGCGTCAGGGTTGCTGCATTTGATACCAGGTTTTTATTGAGCAGCATTGAATCATCAGCGTTACGTTTTATGGTTAAAACCGGAGGCTACGCTGCCAGGTCTATTGCAAACCGGCTAAAGAAGAAAGGAGCATACTTGGTAATGCCACCTGAAGGATTCCTGGTAACCAGCGAGAAAGGTCCACTGCAAGAGGGGGAACTTGAACGAGCCGCAGACTGGGCGAAGATAGCCATAAAGGAACAATGACCATAAAACCAATAATGAAATAAAAAACAGGCGACGTCCAACAAACGTTATGCGAAATTGTACCACAATATAGTATTTTCATTTCCGAAAAAACGATTAAATCAACGAGGTCATAAACCTGTTTGAAAAAGAGCATTGACGAATATCATTCAGCCCTCTATTCTCCACGCTCCGGCGTTGAGACCGAAAAGAACTCAATGATAATGTTCAACCCGGAACTAAGGTATTACATCAATTATAGGAATAAGTGAAATATAAGTAATGCGATTTTCTCATTTGTTTTGGATTGACAATCTCTGACGGATGAGGTGAATTTTACACGCTTTTCAATATAACTTTACTACGGGGGAGAGCCTAAATATGCACAATAACTCACTTATAAACAGTGGTTTTATCAGATTAGTTCTATTTATTTTCATAGTAAGTGTAACGGCAATTTTACTTAACACATGTTCACAATCCGACGATATTCAGCGATGGAATAAAAAGTACGAATATATACAGGATATTAAACCTATTGTCTTTCATTACGATCATGGTGTATTAGGCGGCAGTTATACTGAAGGGATCGAGACAGTAGAAATGCGTTTCGATGATGTTTGCGCTTATCTTGGACATGTTTGTTTATGCGGCGCGGGAGGATATCGAATCGCAGCTCTTGTTATAGATTCTCTTTACAGGGATTATGGAATACCGGAAAGAGGAGAATTTGTACTAATCAGCAGCAGAGATCATACTATTAGCGATGTAATTGCCTATTGTTTTGGTTTAACAAGAAGGCAGAAAAAAGTGAAATCGTCCTACTTTATTGACGATACGATAGAAACTCCAAGAAGGGAATATCACTATTTCATAGGTAGCAAAGAGACAAATAGAGCCTTTCATGTCATTTATAAAAAGCATAGATCGATCGGACATGCAGCAATGGACAGCCTCTGGAAAATTGAACAGCAGTATGAAATTAACCCGGAATCTGTTTCGGAGAGTGATATGGAGAAATATAGTAAAGCAATAGAGTGGACGGTCAGGGATGTTATTACCGGAAAACGGGATAGCGACCTTTTTGAAATAAAACGAGTTTCATATAAAGAGACTTTCAGCAAATTTAGTATGTAAAAAAATTAGTGCAGAATAAATATAGTACATTTGAGAATGAAATTGCTGAATTAAAAAAACGAGGTATAAAGTGACGGGTAATATTACGCTTTTACTCGGAGCGGCGGCGTCAATAGGTTTGGTTCATACAATTTTGGGTCCGGATCATTACCTGCCCTTTATAATGCTTTCCAAAGCCGGACAATGGAGTATGAGAAAAACTATGGTAGTAACCCTGCTTTGTGGAATCGGACATGTTCTAAGCTCGGTTATACTTGGAATGACTGGTATTGCTTTTGGAATTGCAGTAACAAGGTTGGAAATTGTTGAATCCTTTAGAGGTTCATTGGCAGCATGGTTATTAATCGGGATTGGTTTGGCTTACTTTATCTGGGGAATAAAGAAAGCAATTCAAAATAAGCCTCATACTCATCTCCATTCGCACAATGATCATCCGTCCCATTCACATTCTCACTCTCATACAGGTACCCACACTCACCTTCACGAAAATAAAGCAGAAAAAAAAATGACCCCGTGGATTTTATTTATAATTTTCGCCTTCAGTCCTTGTGAACCGCTCATTCCGCTTCTGATGTACCCTGCCGCTAAGAGTAGTATAATGGGGGTTTTTGCTGTTTCCGTTGTTTTTGCTACTGCGACTATTGTTACAATGTTGATTTTTGTATATGTCTTTTCCTATGGGCTGTCTTATGTTCCATTTCAAAAATTAGAGAGATATTCACATGCTATAGCCGGGTTTACAATCCTTTTATGTGGTGGGGCAATCCAGTTTTTAGGATTATGAAATTGTTATATAAAACGGATGTTTCTCGATTCAGGAAGAAAGATTTTTCTCAAACTGCTAAAGCAGTACATTTAATCAAAGAAACCGCCATAAATGACGCTATCTATCGTATTTGTGAAATAATCTGATAGCAGGCGGGAATTCATTTTAAACCCGGTATCTGAAAATCTCAATTAATTGAAATTGATGTATCTGAGTTTCGTGAACCGGACGGTGGTCTTAGCTGCTTATCATTGAGATTTTAGGGAGTCTTTTCTATAATAATTCTTGATTTATAGACTATATCAATATATATTGAAGCCATGGAAATTCGATCAAAATATTTCAGTGTTTTAATAAATATAGAGGCAATAGATGGAATATTTTGACTGCTATCTCAAAGAAATCTCTAAGAGATAAGAGTAATATGTGGAAAATTTCCCATTTATTGACAATGTTAGGATTTTTGGATTGGATTTTACCTTGAAATAATTCTTTATGCATAGAAAGGAAGGAACCATGGAAACCAGTGAATCCCTGCTTAAAAAGGCATTGGTCTTAAAACCGCAAGATCGATTCTTGTTGATCGAGGGACTTGTTCATAGCCTTGATGAGCCAAATAAGGAGATCGATGCGATCTGGGCCGACGAGGCTGAGAAACGATTAAGAGCACATCGGGAAGGGAAAACACGAGGAGTCCCATTTAAGGACGTTTTTGGAGAAGAACTGTAAAAGTGAAAATTGTTTTTGATAAACTTGCCCGACTGGAGTTGGAAGATGCATTAGAGTACTACGAACTTGAAGTGCCGGGTTTGGGCGCACGATTTAAAGTGGAGGTCAAGCGTGGAATCCGCAGAATTCGTAAATATCCAGATGCTTGGGCCAAAGAAAAAAACGATGTGAGAAGGTACTTCCTTCACAAATTCCCCTACAAGATACTCTATTCAATTGAAGAGGATTACATCTATATTATTGCGATTGCACATTGTCATAGGTACCCGGATTACTGGATCGACTGCATCTTGGAAAAATCCTAACAAACGGATTAACTCGGTCAGAAAAAGCCGGGGCGGTTTTTGCATTTACCAATTTTGTTGTTAAACGTCGCATTACCCATTGTTTTCTTGGCTTTTTCTGCCGGTTATCCGAATCGTTATACCGTTGAAAAGAATTGAATAAATTCGAAAAGAAAAGGATTGACTTTATATAAATAGGATATTACCTTCCTGGCATATTAGTGATACAAGAGGAGCTGGAAATGAATACGATAACATTAAAAGTGCCGGAAATTTTAAAAACCCGGCTGAACAGTTATGCCAGTAAAAAAGGGATCAGCAAATCTGAAATTGTTCGCAGCGCTCTTTTAGAATATTTTTCGAAAGACGATGAAAAGCACACAGGCTCCTTTATCGACTTTTCTGAAGATTTAGCAGGCAAAATTGAAGGTCCATTAGATCTTTCAACAAATAAGAAATATTTTGACGGATATGGTAAATGAAAAGGAAGAAAGTAATATTAGACACGGGTCCGCTTATTGCATTTTTAAACAAAAATGATGCTTACCATAATTGGGCTATTACTCAGTTCTCGCTAATGACTCCCCCATTTATAAGTTGTGAGGCAGTATTATCTGAAGCGTGTTTTTCACTGAGAAATTTTACAAATGGATCAAAATATGTCATAGAGCTTGTAGAACGAGAATTAATTGTTTTACCCTTTGACCTTGAGGCTGAATCAAATGCAATAAAGCAATTATTGGATAAATACAAAAATATTCCTATGTCATTAACCGATGGATGTCTTGTGAGATTATCAGAACAAATTTCGGATAGCGTAATTTGCACTATAGATAGTGATTTCAAGATATACAGAAAAAATAAAAGGGATATTATACCATTAATAATTCCCAATAATTTATAAATTGACACAAGTTAACGAAGAACCTGGCGGACTTGATTTATAAGTTTTAATTCCGAATTTGGTTTGGATATTTTCTTCTTTAGCTGCAAATAAATATTGACATTGTATATACATTAGCAGCATATTTAAACATGATTATTTGGGATGAGGAAAAAAATAAAAAATTAAAACTTGAACGGAATATAAATTTTGAAGAAATCTGTGATATCATATTGAACCATAGATACTTAGATATTATTGAACATCCTAAAAGGAGAAATCAAAATATATTTGTAATTGAAATAAATAATTACGTGCATGCTGTGCCGTTTTTAATAGATGAAAATGAGAATATCGTTCTCAAAACAGCCTTCCCCAGCAGGAAGTTGGATAGAAAGTACAGAGGTGAAAAATGAACAATGTAAAGTTAAGTAAATATGAACAAAATATTGAGGACAGTATATCTGAGTATAATTCCGTTTCTTCCAAAAAGCGTGAAAGAATAGAAAATATCATTAAAAAAGCTGTTGAAAAGAAAAATATCAGTCTTAGAGTGAACAATCAAGACTTGAACCTTTTAAAGGTGCGAGCAGAAAGAGAAGGTATTCCCTATCAAACACTTATTTCAAGTATTTTACATAAATTTGTTACTGAGCAACTTGTTGATCAAAAGAATATTCTGAAAAGTATACAACTTTTAAAATCCAGCAGCTAACCATCGCTTATAACTAGAACCTACTCGAAAAGGTAAATTTAGATTTTCAAATCTGAAAAAAATATAAACGCAGAGGCGCAGAGAACGCAGAGAATTATTAAATGTATAATAAACATGTAGCCAAACCGTAGGTGATGAAATGACCGTTAGCACTATAATCATCACTGGAATTATTTTTTCGTGACTTTTTATCAGATCAGCCAACTTGTTCCAAATATTTCCGTAGATGAACATACATTATAGCCTGACACACAAACCGAAAAATATATTGTTTCTTTGTAACTATTCAGGTTCAAACACTGAAATAGTCTAATTTGTGAAAATTTTCATTACGT
>JAHIOG010000376.1 GCA_018895675.1 bacterium | reverse complement strand
CAGTTTTAAAATGGCGTCCCGAATCCGTTCCGCCGAATTTCCATCTAATTTATAAAGCATATCACTTATATATTTTTCACGCAATTCCACAAAGGGGTCGGGTTTATTAAAACAACAATCCAGTATCGCTGGTAATTCCTTCGGCGCTTTAATATGATAACAAAAGTCCGTCATGTTTATATGCATATCCGGATCTAAACGGCGCTGAAAAATACGACCTGGTGAAATCAGATGTCCAACTTTTTTCTTATAAAAATCACAAATGATCACATGCTTTCTTTCAGCCATCATTTCATATATCGTCGAAGATGCTTCCGTTATAAGAACGTCCGCAGCCCGATACAAATCTACTATATTATAGTTTTCGGGCTTTATGACTACTGTTTCGGGATATTTTAGCTGGATTTTATTGACCAATTTAATGTGACGGCGCAGATTTACACCGCCAAATTTCTTCATAAAAAAGGACCACTGGTGCAATTTAATAATCAGGTTACAACCTTTTGTCAATACCGGCAGGTTCATTCCAAAATTTTCAAAACTACTGGGATAAAATGTCGGAGCATATAAAATCGTCTTCTTATCAGGATCAAGTCCTAAAGACTGTAACACTTCTTTCTGAGATCCTATTTCTCCGTTAAAAAGCGGATCAATTTTAGGGAACCCGGTCAATTCAAGATCCGTCTGAATACCTTCTTCCCTCAATTGCCGCATACGAAAAGGTCCTTCAACGAACCTGACATTCAGACGACTACTATTATCACGCCAATAAGATGGTTTTACACCAATACCGTGGTAAATCATGCCAACGAGAGTATTATCAGGAACAATCTCATGAATTGGATAGCGAGACCATCCGCATATTAATACTTGTGGAGATAATCCCAGAATATTTTTTGCCCGTTCGTGTTCATTATCCGCCAGAACGACCGCACAATTATATTTACTCAGAATATGCTTTATCAAATCATATTCCCAGGGTTTAATTTCCGGTGATGATGTTAAAAACAGATCAAACCGGTCATCATCTTTTATAAGATTGATCACCGGATCAAATTGAGGGAGATGATATAAGTGATAGGCATCAAAAACGATTCGAATCTTATCGATCATTAAAACTATCCAAATCGAGATATATTATGAATTTTCTATTGAGAGAGAATTTATATTAAACTGCATATTGTAAAAATATTTATAGCGTCCTTCTTTTTTTATCAATTCCTGATGACTCCCTTGTTCAACGATTTTTCCTTTATCTAAAACAACAATTATATTGGTGTTTTGGATTGTCGCCAGTCTGTGGGCAATAACCAGGACGGTCCGATCTTTCATCAAACGATCAATGGCTGATTGTACTTTTTTTTCGGATGCGGTATCAAGAGAAGATGTTGCCTCATCCAGGATTAATATCGGCGGATTTTTCAATAAGGCTCTGGCAATGGCGATGCGTTGCGCCTGTCCTCCCGATAGACGGGAGCCTTTGTCTCCGATAATTGTATCATATTTATCAGGAAATTCCTCGATAAATTCATCGGCATTTGCAGCACGTGCAGCAGCCTTTACGGCTTTCGGATCTGCATCGGTCATACCGTAGGCAATATTATTAAAAATTGTATCGTTAAATAAAATCGTTTCCTGAGTTACAATGCCCATTAGTGAACGAAGCGAAGACAAGGTAACATCCCGTATGTCAGTTCCGTCGATAGTGATTCGCCCTTTTTTCACGTCATAAAACCGGGGCAATAGATCAACCAAGGTTGATTTCCCTGCGCCACTGTGCCCGACAATGGCGATAATATCTCCTTTTTTAATGGTAAAATTGATGTCTTTTAACACCTCGTCATTTACTGTATCATATTGATGAGTAACGTTCTCATAATGAATTTCCGATTCAAAGTTGTTTATCTGAGTCGCGTTCGGTTTTTCAACAATATCAGATTTCTCATCAAGAATGGAAAACACTCTTCCCGCAGACGCCAGTCCTTCCTGAATATCGACATTAACGGTATTGAGTGTTTTTATGGGATTTAAAATTGCGAAAAGCAGTATAATAAACCGTATGAAATCTTCGGCTTCAATCCCGGTTCCTTTTAAAACATGATTTCCGCCTACCCATAACAGGATTACACCAACAAAAACCCCAAAGGTTTCATTAATTGGAGATGAGATTGTGCGCAGTCGCCACCTCTTAAAAGTCATTTTAAAATATTTATGGGTTTCAGAGAAAAATCGTCTTTTCTCAAATTGCTCCATGGCAAAAGCTTTGACGACCCGGATACCGTTAATTGTCTCACTTAAAATCGCCATAATACCGGCTATTTGTTTTGACGTTCTAACTGATTTACGGCGAATGCTTTGCCCTATTTTGGCAATAGTAAATAAGGAGACCGGTAAAATAACAACGGCTAACAATGAGAGCTTCCAGGAAATGATAAACAGTAATATAACAAATGTCAGAATATTAATCGGTTCGACTAACAATTTATTAAAGCTAACGCTAAACGCTCTCCGCATAATTCCTATATCGTTCAACACGATCGAGAGGAGTTCTCCCCCTTTTTTCCGGTGATAATAGGACAACGATAATTCGTGTAAATGGGTATACAGAGCATTCCTCAGATCTTTGATCAACTTTAATTGCACATAGCCGAGGGCAATATTTTTTATATAGAAAAATACGTTCTTGAAAAAAAACATGAGAAAAATTGCGATGCAGAGAGCTTTCAGAGAGGCAAAGGGATCTTCCCGAACTATTAGCCGGTTTGTAAAATTTTTAATTTTTGTATTAGCATCGGTTTTTTCCTCGATCTTAACAGTTGACTCCTGGTTTTGAACAACTTGCCGATGTTCCTGAGGAAATATAACATTAATGAAAGATGCCGTTAGCCAAACAGAGGCGCTATTAAATATAACAACAATTAATGATGCCAGAATTCCGCCAAGCAGTACTTTCCAGTAGGGTTTCACCCATTTTAACATTCGCAGATAAAGATTCATCGAAAATACAAATTCGTTTATATCGTTTTAATTAGTGTCTGTCTGTAATGTCGGATCTTTCGATAAATGGAAACTTGACTTATCCGGCAGTTGCCGGATGAGTTAAGTTGACTTATTTCAATGAGTTAGAAAACTTAAGTCAAGTCAGCTAAAGCAAACTTAACTCAAGTTTTCATAGTTTACGGACAGACTCTAGTTACTTTCCATCCAACTTACATAATCCAAAAATCCCTCAAATTTAACATTATTCAATTAGAAATAAAGGAACTTCATCATTTTTCCCTTCAAAATGCCGTGACACCGGCTTAAAAATAATTGAGATTTCAGATGTTTTTGAGTTTGAATAATCGTAATAGTATCGCTATCTAATATAGCGCATTTGTTCAGGGTTTTTGATTTCCAGTCTTTCTCTTAAATGAGAATATTGTCGGATATTATCCTCTTTATTGTAGTATTTTAAAAAGTCACGGTATCTGTTGTTTTTCTCGGGATTCCTCTTTAATTTTTTTAGTTTTTTAAAAGAATCTCGACGAGAAGAAAAATACAATTCTAACTGGTACAATATTTGTCCTTCTAACGATCGGTTCTTTGAAGTGGAGTTACCCGATCCCAATAACCGTAACAGAGTCTGTGAACTTATGGTAAAATGGTACTCAAAACATGCAAAACAGTTGCTTGAAAAGCGTTTACAGGATTGGTTGCCACAATTTATCCGGCGAGGCGCTCCCGAACCTGAATTGCGGTTCCGCAGAATGCAAAAACGTTGGGGAAGCTGTACCAAAAACAATGTAATAATGCTGAATACCGAGCTCGTAAAAGCTCCGCTTCAATGTATCGATTACGTTATTGTTCACGAGCTTTGTCATTTAGTATATCCAAAACACGATACCAGGTTTCGCAGTTTACTTAATCGTATTTTACCGGATTGGGAGAAGCGGAAGGCGCGGTTAGAAAGAGTGGTAATTTAAATGAATAAATCTGCTAACCTTGTACCTTTTACCAGTGTCATTCTTTACTGTCACCAATCTCTGAAATTCTTCCGTCAACAAACTTGCTTTGACAATGACCTTCCAGCTACTCGTTAATCACAATCTTCCTGCCAATTTCCCTGGCGGTGGTTGAATAAAGTACACATGCCATACAGATAGTCCTTGCATATAATACACATATTGTGTAAAAAGTCCTTGTAGATAATACACACGCAGGTGCTAAAAGTAATAAAAAATGGCTGACGAATCGGTTTCCTCCAGGTTGCAGGGCTTTGCTCTGCAACCGAGCTCAGCGCCGTTCCGCAGCGCCTGCCCGGCTTGTCTACCGACAGGCGGGAAGCCACGGAACGAGAATATAAAGATAATCACCTTCTGTTTCACGCCATGGCGCCGAATGTTGCCGGAGTGATCGGTTCAGCGATTGCGGCGGGTGTGTTTATTGCGATCTTCAGGTAAATACTCATATATCGAACAGGATTCCTTACAATTTCCTTGACTTCCACACTACCCAATAATATATTGAATCCATGGAAATTCAACGGAAATGATTATTATTTGACACAAGAAGCTCGTAATTTAGAACAAGAATGAAACGGGTAAGCAGGAGAAACTATTAGCAAAGATTCTAAGAGGAACATCTGACACTAATATTCCTT
>JAHIOG010000375.1 GCA_018895675.1 bacterium | reverse complement strand
TTTTTAGCCAGTCTCTGACACTGAAATTTTTCATGACATGAATTTTTTTAGAAATATTCTTGAAACCGGAGTCTATCATTAACTCTATTAAATCATCTTCTAAAAATGTGATTCTATCTTCTTTTAATCTAAAAATATTTTCATAATCTTCTTTTACTTCCGGAATCGGAGGAATGCCTTCTGATAAGATCATTCTTCCGCCATATTTTAAAACTCTATAGCATTCAGCCATCGCATCCTGAATTCCTTCAATAATATGATGAAAGACCATTCTTGCGGTCACTTTATCAAAAATATTTTTGTGGAAGAAAGGTTCCCTTATATCTCTTTTTATGAAATATTTATTATCTTTCCAATTGCTCTGTTCCAGCATATCTTGAGAAATGTCTAATCCGATTACTTCTTTCACAATGGGAGCTATTGACTCTGCAATTATACCTGTTCCGGTCCCGACATCTAATACACTATCATCAGGATCAAAATTTGCAAATGAAATTAATGACTCCAGGTATGATGGCTCATTCACCCAGGCCAGTTTATTATAATTCTTTGATCGTATTTTCCAAAAGTGCCTTTGATCCATAATTAATTCTTTTTATAATTTTTTACGGCTTAACTGTTTGATTTTATCTCATCTATAAGTTTCCATGCCGTTCTATAATCTTCAAAAGTGTCAATATCAATCCATGACCTCCAAATTTCCAGCGCTGTGACCTTTTCTCCTCTGTCTATCAACTCTTGAATGAAATCAATGAATGATGCTTCCTTAATATGTTTTGCGCTGTGAAATTTCTTGTTTTGATCAATACTATAAACGTTTTTATACAGATCCTTTAGTGTTGAACAGGCATTTTTTGACAATTTCGCTAATCCAATAAATTCAGAGGTTGAATCTGTCTTCGGTAAACCAATACCGACAGAACTTATTTCAATCTCCTTTTCTTTGTCAGACAGCATTGTCAACTCAGGAGCTAAAGGGTGTTCCTCGAAACTATCCTCATAACGTTTCTTCCAACCCCTATCAACAACCAAAGTAGTATCGTGTCGTGTTTCTGTTAACCTTTTAAGGATATCTATTTCAAAAAGAATATCGCCATATAAAATGATAGTATCTCTATCCATAAATTCTCTCGCTAAAAACAGAGAGACTAAAATTCCTGTATTTTCATAATTGTCATTATCAAAATACTTCAGATTTGGTAAATGGATCTTATCTTTTTTATATCCTCTGACAACTGCAATGTCTCTTATTCCGACGTTATGAAGCATATCAACTTGTCTTTGGAGGATCGTCTTACCTTTAATATCAAGAAGAGCTTTTGGTATATCGCTGGTCAATGGATACAGATTTTCATCTTTACCTGCGGCTAAAATGACAGCTTTTAATTTTTGTTTCTCTCCGGTGGTCAGCTCCTGTCCGATTTCTTCATCCAATTTCGTTCTGATCCACTCGGAAAAGTTGATTTTTTTTGCTTTCAGCCACTCCTCGTGCTGCAATGAGATTTTAATTGTTTTAGATATTTTAACCATAATTATTGTATGTATGTACGTACATACTCAAAATATAAGAATATATTTTCTAGAATCAATGAAAAAAATGATTAAAGTTACCCCGAAATTCAAGTGCTGTACCTAATATTATGTCGAGATGATATAACCTCCCCTTCCATCCCCTTCCGGCAGCTGCCGGAGGAAAGAGGGGAGGTTAATTGGAATCTTCATGAAATAAGGCTTTTTCCATCTCAACTTTCCTAAATTACTATTCCACTTGTCAATGTGTTTTATCATCTTAAAAAATAAACTATTGCGTTATAAGGGATTTCCAATTTCGGGGGAAATTCAGGAAAAAATGATTATATAATGTTGGGTATTATGCTTTCTTGGAATTTATAAAAAAATCTTTATCGGCTTTAAAATCCTTTTTCAGCAATAGTTCCGTTATCGATACTCGGGTCAAAGTCCGGATCCGGAGTTCTCCAATCTCCGTAATTCAGTTCGAGATACTCTTC
>JAHIOG010000374.1 GCA_018895675.1 bacterium | reverse complement strand
GTGTTGTTCTTTGAGCCGAACCCCCTCTTCGATGGCATATAAATCCAGCGGATTGACAATCGGCTCCACACCTTCCCGGATCATTGTCCCTGTCACCGGATCCATTTTGACATTGCTGGTTTCAGGAACCTGTTTAATTGGAACAATAACTTTCAAGACTTACTCCTTTATCTATAAAACGTGGTCTGGTTGATTACTGTGAATTGCTGGGCAGCTTTGACTTCATTTCCTTAATTAATTCTTCAACCTCATTAATCCGGGACCGAATTTTTTCCACAAGCGCCTTGTCTTTATCCGGGGTGGACTCGTTTTCGGAATGTTCCATAAATAGTATTCTCCTTTTACCGAAGGTGTGTTCATCAGTTCAGAATTCTTGTTGGACATTAAAAAATCTCCGGTAATCTACATAATTTTATTTTGAGATAATAGGGCGAGAAGCCAATTTTTCCGGTCGATAATTAAGATACTTTCTCCCGTCTCTCCGCTCCGGCTTTGAGATGCTGTCATCATTAAAAGGCAGTATCGGTAATACTAATGATAAGTGGTCTTCTTTACATTTATGATGTTGGTTTTAGTAAAAATGCTGGAAAATCCATATTCCTGCCTGCCGCTGTCGGGGAAGCTGCGCGATCAGGTACGGAACAGGTTCGTTAGACAAATTTGAACAAATAGAATTAATAGGTGAGGTCGCCATTTATTTATTTAATTAGGAGAAATAATTATCTCGATTTCTTCAGGAAGTTCATCTGATTCATAAGTACCAGTGCAACCATATTTATTACCTTTTTCCGCTTCAAAAAAGTACGAAATATAATTAGTTACAGACAGCATGAACTTACAATGACCATTTCCATCCGTTTCTTCTTCATAAATATATTTTGGAATAGGTGCTTTATTATCCCAATACTCATAACATTTAACTGTTGCTCCTACAACTGGAAATCCTGTAACGTTATCGTAAACATATATATGAACAGCAGTCTCATCTGCGCGCACTTGATCATCCATTTTCTCTTCTGAAAATGTGTTAATAAAATTAAATATTAAGAAAACAAAAATACACGTAACTTTCAACAGTAATGATTTTCTTTTCATCGCTATACTCCTTTTTAAAAGCAGACCTCACCTATAAATTCTATTAAAAATTAAATCCGACTTAGGCTATATGATTTTAAACAAATTAAGTACTTAAAGATAAATACAATCAATGACACCAGAGATCCAATATAAATAACTATTAGTCCAATTTTTATTTAATTAATAGCACTTTACCGGAAAGATAATTATTGGAATATTTAACAGTATAAAGATAAATGCCTGAAGATACTGCAGCTCCATTATTATTTTTCCCCTCCCAAGTAAAAATAGATTCACCATTATAAAAAAAGTTATCATCTATTATTTGAACTATCCTGCCATTTATATCATAAATAAAGATTTCAGTCTTGGATGAAACCGGAGATTCTATTTTAAATTTACATTTATCATTAAGAGGATTCGGATAGACATTAATATTTAATTCTGAAACTGATTTATAAGTAAATATTTTGATAGGTAATTGGTGATAATAAAAAATGTAATTTCCAACATTTTCATCCCAATTTGATACAATCAAATCTCGGCATTTGGAGATAGAATAATTAATGAACAACGAGTCTCCCTTTTTTAAAACAGGTTTTACTGAAATCCAACTTTTACCGGGAACCGAACAGAATTCACTATCGCTAAATTGTATCTGATCATTAATAGAAATAGAATTTATTTCTTCGATGTTTGTGTGCGAAAGACAAAATACATGAATTGAGTCCGTTATAATCATTACTGTATCAGAAATATTAATTATGCAATCCCTATCTAAATCTCTCAGATCGTATGCTTCAATTACTGAATAGGTTTCCGATTGCCAGTCTGGAACATAAGGTAATCCATCGGTATTTCCCAAAAAAAGTTGAACATTACTCCACCAGCACCCGGTGAATAAATCGGTATATCCATTATGGTCAATATCTTCGGCGTGAATTGCAGAGCCATAGTTGTATTGGCTGGAACACCAATCAGGACTAGATTGTCCAATAGGAGCAGCATCAAACTCATAAATCTTAAACTTTCCTCTTCCACTATGGATATGATTACTGGAAATTACTATGTCAAAATAATCATCATCAGTAAAGTGAGCTATTGCTATCGAATTTGAGTAATAATCATTGTCACCAGATGCCCATGAATGAGATGTACATATATTACCTTTATCATCAGCAAGGTGTATATAATTCGGTCCAAAATTATTAGCAAAAATGAGGTCTAAATATCCATTTCTATCCATATCTGCAAATTCGACATCCATTGCGGACATTAATTCTTCTGATCTCCAAGCGGGTAATGTATCAATTGTATTACCATTGTTGTAGTATACTCTGCTATATGTTTTGTTTGGATTAGAACCAAAGGGCTGACCGCATGCGACTGCCAAATCCAAATCACCGTCACCATCCGCATCTCCCAACGCACAGGAGAAAGTAAACATACTGTCAGCGCTACGAAAAGAAGGAAAAGATTCTAGCTTGGTTCCTATATTATAATAGACTTTTACATAACCAGGTTCATTAAAGCGATCTATTCCGAGGAATACAGAAACGGCTACATCCGGGAGTCTGTCTCCATTAATATCTCCCACCGATAAATGACCATGATAATCTTGGTCTCCGCTTGACCAGGAAGGAAAAGTTGGAAAACCGCCATCTCCGTTATTGTAATAGACGCAAAGGTTTTGCCGTTCCATATCATTCCCATTTGCTATAATTATATCATCCCAGCCATCCTGATTGATATCTGCTATTCCCAGTCCGGTTGATCTATGTTGAAGTGGCTCGGATATCCAATCGGGATAAGAATAATAAAAAGTCTGTGAAAAACACTTCACTCCTATGCAAATGAAAAACAAGAATACTGCAATATATAATTTGGGAATATATAAAATTCTATTGTTACACATTATCATGGATTTCTTTATTTTCTAAAGATTAGCGTATGAGATATGGCGATTTTCAAAGCGTATTTCTTTTGCTATTTGCAAATCTACAGAAAATTCGTCGAACAAGCCGTTACCCCCGTATGTTGAACTAAGCCCCGCAGGGGCGGGGCATCCCGTCGGTAAAACAACTGAATAGTTCTCTCCTTTAATATTCCTGACAGTCTTTCCATCTTATTGTAATCTACTGATTTTCAGAGGAAATTACACAAAAAAAAGAAAGGACAGACATGACATCACTACGAAAACGGTTCATCCCCGCCTGCGGTCGGCTTAACTTGTCAATAGATGAAAACATTTCCCTCTATCAGCTTTTATAGCAGTCAAAATATTTCCACCTATTGCCTCAATGACTATTAAAATACAGAAATATTGCCGTTGGATTTCCATGGATTCAATATATCTCTGGATAGTATTTAAATCAAGTCAAATCTATGGAAATAAAGAGCAGATTCAGACCGGATCGAAAATTAAAACTAATGGATTAGTCCGCCGGGTTCTGCGCTGTCGAAAGTATTCATGTTAAATATGATGGAATCCTAAAAAGTATAAAAACGGTCATCCTGAGGGAAGCGTAGCGACGAAGGATCGCTTTAGACCAAAGCTTTTTTATCACAAGATTCTTTCCCGACTCGTCGGGACATGCTCCTCAAGAATGACACGTTGGTTTGTCATTTCTAACCCATATAATCACTTTTTATCTCGAAGAGATCCCTGGGACGAAACCATTAAATATATCCAAAGATTTTTTATGGAATTGAATTAATTCCTTTTCATCAGATGGTTTTGT
>JAHIOG010000373.1 GCA_018895675.1 bacterium | reverse complement strand
TTGAGCGAAGCGGGACGGGAAGATTGGTTGAATCCATGCTTCCATCTTCGCTTCCGTCTACACTTCGTTACGACTGACAACTCGCTACGCTGGACAAGACGTTACGCAGGATAGATTGGGTGATTGGTTTTTCCGCCTACGGCGGACAGGACCGCTTTCGAACTTAAGTCAATCAGTTCCTGATTAATTCAGGTTTTATATTTAACGAACGTTGAACCGAAAATCCCAATGCAATCCCAATGTGACAACCACATTCTGTTCGTTATCAGTCGTATTGGCAATGTTTTGAAGATTTAATCGTAGAAAAACATAACGATTATAGGTCGGCAGCCAGCGAAGCTCCAGACCAATATCGGCAGTTTTTTCGACAATTCCCGTCGGGAAAGGCTCGTCGTAACCTTGTTCAACGGTATTATTCATCCAGGGCATATCCCAGGGAACATTCATCTCTCCTGCACCACGTCGTAAGTAGTCAAACCGAATAATCGCCTGCCAGTTTTGCAGGTACTTCTTCAACACCAGATCCCAGCGGTCCAGATCGCTGCCTAAGGGATACCCGATAGGCACATTACGGTGTATGTAAAATTCATATGGACTGGCGGTCTTGTAGGTACGATTAGTCAGGGCACTGTACTCGGCACCAACATACAGTCCCTCCACTCCAAAGGGATCCACCAGATCAAATCCGACAACAATACCAATCTCGTTGGGTTCCAGATCACCGGGTTCTTCTTTATCCAACTGAACATCATCGATCAGTATCTCAGTATAGGCACACCATCTATTACCGGAATAGGTCAGTTCAACCGATCCCAGAGTATTTCCGTTCAATCCGGGACCGTTCATCTGTTCCCCATGAAAAAAGAGGAATGGATTCAGGTAGGCGAATTTCAGACGTTGATTCACGCCGCCATAGAGAATAGTTTCCGTAACAGACAGTTGCAGCCGTTTCAGATAGACGGTCAGCCGGTGGCTGCTCAGGTAGCGATCAGCATTTGCTATGGGATCCAGCTGGGCTACAATCGTTTGATAGCTGAAGCGACGGTGAATAAATTCCAGCCGCATCTGATCCATAGGGCGGGCAGCGCCGGAAAACATCAGGTTGCTGTTGCGACCGGGACCGTTGATGATATAACTGCGCCCAAAAGTAAAACGGCTGAATTTCGTCTGCCAAAGGAAATAAGCCTGTTCCGTATAACCCGATAATCCCCGCCATTCTTTGCCGATATAATCCGGATTTTCCGTGGCGTAGGGATCGATCGTCATAACATTGACCACACTGATCCCATAAGGCAATATGACCGCACCAAATGTCCTTAATTCCGGGTACAGTTTACCCGGATCGGTGACTGCCGTTATGTCAGTTCGCATTCCAAGATAGAATTGCGGCTCTTTGACACTATTTACAAATACTTTTTCCAAAAGACGATTAAGCAAACCGCTGCTCTGACCGGTATCGCCAAAGGTATAGGCTGTTCGTATCTGATTCAAAAGAAAACGCTGGGGCTGGGATATTGATTCTGAACGCAGATCTGACCGGACTGTTTCGATCAACTGATCGGATAATACGGGCACCTGGTTCAGGTCGATGGAGCCCAGTGTTCCGCCTACTTGCAGGTAGCGCAAGTCCTCATAGACGGGATCGTAGGGAGGCATGTAGATCTGGGCTTGAGCAGAGAGACAAACGACAAGAGACCAGAAACATAAGACAGATGTATCTTTTAATCGATTCATAATAGGTATAATTTAGAAAATCATTTATTTAGTGAATAGAGAAAAGTGAACAAGGTCAAGGTTAAAATTACCAGGACTTCCACCTAAATTTGAATAATTTTCTTTCGCAATTTTCGTGATAATTTACTAAAATTCATCAACGCTCTCCTTTGGTTGTCGTTATAGAAAATCATAAAATACTACTAAAGGCAGGAACACTTTTTCAATATATATTTTGTCCCAAACTCTCCTAATAATCCTAAAAGTACCCCCAATTTTTTCCAAAAAACTAACATTTCCACTTACTTATTTTAATATATCGTTATTTATTAGGTACTTAACAACCAAATACACTAATTTTTTGGGGAAGTCCTGTAAAATTTTGCGTTGTAATTTGTGGAGATGATATTTAATTTAGCGGGGATTAAAAAAGCATAGGGAGTACTGATGAGAATAGGAATACTAACGGGCGGCGGCGACGTACCGGGATTAAATCCGGCAATTCGCGCCATTACATTGCGGGCAATCAGAGAAGGACACCAGGTCATTGGCTTCAGGAGAGGCTGGGCTGGTTTGACCGAGATTATCCGGGATAAAGAAGCCGATAACAGTAATAATTTCCAGGCGCTGGATGAGAATATTGTAAATAAAATCGGTCGAACCGGCGGCACTTTTTTACACTCTTCCCGGACTCGTCCGAGTGATATGGCACGGAATGACGTACCCGATCATTTGCAGGATAAATATATTGATGATATTAATGACCTGACGCCGGAAGTTCTGGCAAACCTGGATTACTTTGGCGTCGATTACTTAATTCCAATAGGCGGCGACGATACACTGAGTTACGGCGCTCATCTCCATAACCAGGGATTCAAGGTTATTGCCATTCCCAAAACCATGGATGGCGATGTTCCCGGAACAGATTATACGATTGGTTTCAGCACCTGCGTCAGCCGGACTATTGAAATGAGCCATGCCTTGCGAACGTCCGCCGGTTCGCATGAAAGGTTTTTAATTATTGAAGTATTCGGGCGATATGCTGGTTTTTCGGCGCTTGTGCCCGCCATGGCAGGAGCGGCAGACCGTTGTGTCATTCCCGAATATAAATTCAACATAGAGCATTTAACCGAATTAATGGTTGAAGATCGGCGGGACAATCCCAGTCGTTATTCAGTCGTTCTGGTTTCGGAAGGGGCTATGTTTGAAGGCGCCGATATGGTCTTTAAGGATGCTGAAACAGACGCCTACGGACATAAAAAATTGGGTGGCATCGGAGATATTGTAGGCAAGCAGATAAAGGAATTGTCTGCTAAATTCAATAATGGCAAAAAGATCAATGTCATCAACCAGAATCTGGGTTATCTGGTCCGCAGCGGCGCTCCCGATGCGATTGATTCCCTGGTGCCCATGGCTTTTGGCAATATCGCGCTTAATCTAATTTCAAAAGGTGTATCGGGACGGCTTGTGAATCTCAACAAAGGAAAATACGGAAGCGCTCCATTGGATGTTGTGACCAGCTATAAAAAAGTTGTCAACATTGACGCTTTTTACAATACTGATCGTTTGTGTCCGAAATACACTAATTTCGAAAATAAATCGTTTTTCATTACAACCAGCGATCAGGAATAGGGCGGTTTTTTAACTGGCTTTAACGTTTGTATTTACCGGCAAATTAGTGTAATTTCTTGATCGGGTTGGTTGTTTGTCAAAAGACACTTTTTATTGGGTAACGGTCTGACCGGGACATGTCTTGCCTTGTATAAAATTGCGGGTTATTTGTATATATATTAATCAATAATATAATGGAGATTTATGATGGCTAAAGTTATGAAAAGTATGGACGGTAATACTGCCGCAACTCACGTTGCTTATGCGTTTAGTGAAGTCGCGGCAATTTATCCGATCACCCCATCCTCCGGGATGGGAGAAATGGCTGACGAATGGGCTGCCACAGGCCGGAAAAATATTTTTGGTCAAAAAGTGGATGTGGTTGAATTGCAGTCTGAAGGCGGCGCTTCCGGCGCTGTTCACGGCGCGCTTTCCGCCGGAGCGATGACGACTACGTTTACCGCTTCCCAGGGATTGATGCTTATGCTTCCCAATATGCATAAGATCGCCGGTGAAATGCTGCCGGCTGTTTTCCATGTATCAGCCCGCTCATTAGCGTGTCAGTCGCTTTCAATTTTTGGTGATCATTCTGATGTAATGTCAGCCAGAAACACCGGTTGGGCTTTAATGGCTGCAAGCTCTATCCAGGAAATTATGGATTTAGGAATTGTATCTCATTTGGCAACTCTGAAAGCCGGTATTCCTTTTGTTAATTTCTTCGACGGTTTCCGTAATTCTCATGAAATTCAAAAAATTGAAGTAATTGATTATGAAACGATGCGTGAAATGCTTGAGATGAAATATGTCGAAGATTTTCGTGCTCATGCGATGAATCCGGAAGCGCCCCGTGTAAAAGTCGGCGCTCAGAATCCCGATGTGTATTTTCAGGGACGCGAGACAGTCAATAAATACTATGATGTCGCACCTGCCATTGTTCAGGAATATATGGACAAATTAGCTCAGAAAGTTGGCAGACAGTATCATCTGTTCGATTATTTTGGCGCTCCTGATGCGGAAAAAATTATTATCATAATGGGTAGCGGCGCCAATACTGCGGAAGAGACTATAAACTACCTGAATAAAAACGGCGAAAAGGTTGGCTTGATTAAAGTGCGCCTGTACAGACCTTTTGATGTTGAGAGTTTCATTAAAGCGATTCCCGCTTCCGTAAAGAAAATTGCCGTTCTTGATCGGACTAAAGAACCCGGCTCAATCGGCGAACCGCTGTATCTCGATGTGGTAGCATCTCTTAAAGATAAAGATATGAACATTGTTGGCGGTCGTTATGGTCTCTCTTCAAAGGAATTTACTCCTTCTATGATTAAGTCGGTGTATGATCATCTCGATGATGCTTGCTTTCATGGTTTTACAGTCGGTATTAATGATGATGTAACCCATACTTCTCTAAAAGTTAAAGAACAAATCGATACAATTCCCGAAGGAACAATTTCATGTAAATTCTGGGGGCTTGGTGCTGATGGCACTGTCGGCGCCAATAAAAATTCTATCAAGATTATCGGTGATAACACAGATATGTATGCGCAGGGTTACTTCCAGTACGATTCCAAGAAATCAGGCGGCATAACTCGCAGCCATTTAAGATTCGGTAAATCACCGATTCAATCCGGATATCTGGTTCAGAATGCTGATTTCATTGCCTGTCACAACCAGGCTTTCATCGGCAGATATGACATCTTAGAAGGAATTAAAGAAGGCGGTGTTTTCCTGCTGAACTCCATCTGGACAAAAGATGAGGTTTTCGAAAATC
>JAHIOG010000372.1 GCA_018895675.1 bacterium | reverse complement strand
TGCCTGTCCCGGGACGGCAGGCTGGAGAAAGCGCCGGATTCACCCTGTGAGATAGTAAAATTATTATTTGAAATTGATTACAATATACTTTTATCTCACAGGGTAAATTCAATTATTGAAAGAGTCATTGTTTTAATTCTATCGGTTTCAGACTCTTTGTATCGGAAAGTAACAAAACCATTTCTACAGGATAAAATATTAGAATTTGAGATAGCAATTCTGTAAACATAAGGTGCGAGGTATTTCAGGGCAGCTTGACCATTGCCGACGGATTTGATATGAACAACCCAATCCTGCTGCCAGATTTCAGCAGGTTAGCATTTTAGTTAGCACTTATAAAAAAGACTTGCATCATATATACTTATTAACCATATTTATATGTATGAAAACGACATTAAACATTGACGATCAAATAATTGAAAAAGCAAGAGAACTTACTGGTATTAAAGAAAAAACTGCCCTAATAAGGATGGGACTTGAAGCTCTTGTCGCTAGAGAAAGCGCAAAAAGACTTATACTTTTAGGTGGGACCGAGAAGGAAGTAAAACAGATACCAAGAAGAAGATTCTAACTTTTGATTTTAGTTGATACTTCTGTCTGGATTGACCATTTTCATAAAAAAGATAATTACTTAAAAAAATTACTTGAAGATGGATTAGTTTATATTCATCATTTTATAATCGGTGAGTTAGCTTGTGGAAATCTTAAAAATAGAGATGAAATTCTAATACTTCTTCAATCATTACCAAAAGTAAGGGTAGCTCAACACGATGAGGTGATGTATTTTATCAACTATCATAAGATTTTTAGTAAAGGATTGGGTTATATTGATGTACATCTGCTTACTTCCTGTTTTCTATATAATAAATTACTCTACACAAAAGATAAACATTTAAAGAAGGTGGGTAAGGAATTCGATATTATATATGAGTGCTAACAAATAGGGATTGATACGACAATACCGATAAAAATATAAGAAAGTCGTAATCAATCCAGGGTTTAAGATGCCCGGATTTCAGCGATATATTAAATTGATTCTATTGATGTCGGTTACTAAATTGTTATGTGTGTTTTTAGAGGGAGATGTTTTAATAAGCGAAATGCCCGGCAGCTGCCGGGCTTAGTTCAACCTGGGCTTGTGTTGAAGGCCGCCTATCAGTGGTGTTAATCTCGCAGTCCGGCAGTTGCCGGACATGCGGCCCGTAGGGTGATTAATTCACGAGCTCATGAATTAATCAGGTTAAAAAAACAATATTCTCTATGTCGGAATTTGGGTAAATAGATTTCAGTTGGTGATAAATAGATTTTTATTTATATTTGAGAATGCTAAATTTGACACGCCAGGAAAGATTAGTAATTCAATTTTTGGCACTGTTTTTTCTAATCGGTTCAGGGATTCACCTTTACAGGGCAAATAGTCTTAAGGACGATTCGATAAAGTTCCTTAATGAGGAGGTTGAAGCCCGGGAATTTAGAGACCGTGCGAAGCAGATTGATTCAGTATATTTCTCAGCAGAAACGGTTGCAAAGGAAGAAAAACCAATATCTGATGAGACTACTACCGTTCTAATGATAAATTTGAACTCTGCGTCAGCGGAAGATTTTATGAGATTATCTAAAATAGGCAAAGTGACTGCTCAACGAATTATAGATTATCGCAATAAACATGGACGCTTTTCTAGCATTGATGAGCTTTTAAACGTCAAGGGGATTGGTGAAAAAACGTTTGAACGTATTAAAGGAGAGGTTACCATTGAGTAAAGAAGTTGTAGAGAATTTTGATGACGTTCCTGAGTATAAGCCAACAATGGTTAAGGCGCTAAATTATGTCGCCTTATTGCTGGCTCTGGCACTTATTATAGTCATTTATATTCCTTCAATTATCTGGGAAGAAGAAGCTAGTGTGCGCAATGAAGGACGTCGACGAATGACGATTTTAAATGAGGTTGAAAAGTATTATCACCAGATGGCGAATAAACACCAAACTGATCCGGTCGTTGCCATGAAAGTCGTAAGCGCTGTTCGTGACAGCACCAGAGCGGATAGTAATTATTTTGGTGAAAAAGATGTTAATCTTGACATTGGAAATTTCTCGATGAATGTTCCAAAGAATTTTTATCTGTTGTTTGATACGACTTTTGCCTTTTCTTATAAAAAGAAAGATACGCTGATTGATACTACCTTTAAAGTGACAAAATGGAATACGGAACTTTTTACATATGATACGGTTTATATTCTTTCACATAGATGGAGACAAATTCAATCTGATTCCTCCTATCGTGATGTCGTCGGTAAAGAAACTTCTGAACGAATATCTGAAAATACCTACTATCGTCCATACTACTTTGTTGACAAAATGGCATATAGCCCACTAATTAATGAACAATATATTGTTACAACAGATTCCGGTAGTTATAAGATCAAAGATCCGTTGAGAGGTGAATATAAGGATTCACGCTATTTCTTTTTCGCATTTAAAGATACCTGCCACGGCTGGATTGAAGACGATCAAAAAAGCTGGGATAAATAATTAATTTTAATCCGGGTCTAAAATGATATGTATAAGTCTCTCAGAAGAATTTGTCAGGTTTGGACAATTAATTAAAACCGATGAAGGCTATTCTATTGGAATAGTTCGAAAAAAAAACCTTTCAATACCGTTTACCCCTAAAAATATTACTAATCCGCAATTATCAAGCGCTCTTCAGCAAGTTTTCCAGGAAATCCGTACCGATCTTCCAGTACCGGATCGATATGTAGCTATAGCGCTTCCCGCGGAGTGGTTTGATCTGAGCCGCCAGGAAGTTGATTCAGGTCTTTCCAGAGAAAATATTGAAGAAGCACTCAACTGGAATGCAACACAACGGTTAGGTCCCGTCGCCGACCAGAAATTCATCCAGCATTATTTATTACAAAGACAGCGTGGATCAGGTCAGGAATATTTATCAGTATCCTACTTTAAAGATCTTGGTAAATTATTTTTGAACGCTGCACAACCATCCGGTTTCAATATTCATATTATGGATGTCAATATACTCAGCGCTGCCAGTGCATTGGAACGGTTGGAACAGATAGGTTCTGATGAGAAATGGGCAGTCTGGTTGGTTGGTGAGCAAAAACATTCTCTATTAGTCATTGACTCCGGTGAGTTTCGCCAGCTGGTTCGATTTGAATTCAGCGATCTTGAGAATTATACAATTCTCAGCAGCACGTCATCTGATGATATTGGTGAAAAAGTTGTCGCGGGGATTAATGGTATTCGTAGCTTTGAAGCAGAAAGGCTTACTGCCGTTGACCGTCTGTATTACTATAGTCATGAAGTCGAATCCGAATTTTTCAATATGTTGTTGACCTATGGTTTAGAAAATATGAAAACTATCGATCCTTTTGAAAATCATAAACCTGTTGATTTATACGAAGATGATGGATATGGAATTGGCGCTATGTGCCAATTTATTGACTTGATGGGTTTAATGATTCGTAAAATGCCAGGGGGTGTTTGATGTTACGCTTGAATTTAACTAACAAGCCCGGTCTTCAGGATGAAGAAGAATTGGCAAAGATTGATCTCGAGGGACTAACTCCTGAGCGACCTCCCGAGGAACAGTTAGAAGGTTTGGAAACACCCGAGCCACTAGATGCACCGGCAGTGCTACCTGAAGTACCTTTACCTCCTCCAATTGAAGAAGAAAAACCAATTCAACCAATCGATGAGGATCTGGTCAAACTCGCTGAAGCGAACCTTGATCTGATTGAACAAGCCGAGCAAGAAGAATTTGCCCCAAAGCATCCATCTCCTCCACCAGATGAACTTGAGGAAAAACCGGCTAAAGTAAAACAGCATCATCCGCTTTTGCGATACGGTTTACTCGCCGCTGTTATTGTTGTAATTATTGGGGTGTTATGGGCGTATAGAAATGGATTGCTAACCAAAGAGAATGTAAGGGAGACTGCCCAAATTGCCACTGAAATAGTATCCGAAACTGTATCGGAACAGGCAACTGATTTAATGGAAATGACTGAAGGCATTCCAGATGAGCTGAGTGAAAAGGCGAGGGAAGCAGCACGGATAGTTCCGGAAGCGACCAGTCAAATAAGCTCTCATGTCAGTGATGTTGTCCAATCTGCCAGATCTGTTCAGAGAGTGAGAGTATTCGGACCCAGTGAAATTCCGATTGACTATATCCAGCATGTCCAATTTGGTCATGATAGATTACAGGTAGCCGCTGAAGTGCTGACCCAATTTCCGGCTGCTTCGAATCTGCAATATTTGCGGGTAAAAAATGATAAGGTCAGTTTTATACTTTATGTTAAAAATGAGTATGAGGCTGAACAGATTAAAAATTATTTTATCGGAGGAAACCGCTTTCAATCTCCGGAAGTTTTCTTTATTGAGAGAACAGGAAAATTAGCGGATAATCCGGTTGAAATTATGACGATTGTGCGCTTCCATACATTTGATTCCCCGGATTCCAAAGGGTATAAATATTTCTCTGATCGCCAGCTGTCTCAATATGTCTGGCAAGCCGGTGTCCAATCCAGAGTAAATATGAATCCCTTACAAATTTTTAATAGGGACGTTTCGGTTGTGCGGAATGCCCAAATTATCGGGAACGGCAGTACTGCAAATGTGATTCAATTATTAAATGAATTATCATCTATTCGTGATAATATGGGGATTGGTGTGATATCGATTACGAGTACAGTATATCAGCCTCTTGCCCAAACACAGCTCGATTATAAGCTGAATACTATTATTTATCCTGATAACATGTAATATGGTTCGAATTATCTCCGGTTATCATAAAGGTCGTCTTCTTAAGACAAATAATAATCCTACTTTAAGACCTACAAGAGACAGAGTAAAAGAAACCTTATTTTCCATGTTGGGCGATATTCAAGATCTCCGAATCGCTGATCTGTTCGCAGGTTGCGGCAATCTTGGTTTAGAAGCGATTTCAAGGGGCGCTAAATCCTGTGCTATGGTTGAAAAAGATATCCGTCAGATCCGATTAATTCAGGAAAATGTATCCCGTCTTAAGCTTGATGATCATGTTGAAATTCATAGAATGGATGCGATCCGGTTTTTAAAAATGAATTCCATTGCAGACTTGATACTGGCGGATCCTCCGTATAATTATCGGTACTTTGATAAGTTATTTCAGGTATTTGAAAATCAGCCGGAAGGCACGCGGATTGTTCTTGAAGCAGGAAAGGATTTGCAAATTCCTGTGAATCTGATACAAAAAATGGTTTCTAAAAAGATTATTAGCGAGACAAGTTTAAATTTTTTCAGGGTGTAGATGAAATTAGCAATTTATCCCGGGACATTTGATCCGGTAACAAATGGACATCTGGATATTCTTGAGCGGGCGGCTTCCGTGTTTGGCACTGTGTATGTAGCTGTCGCTAAAAATATTCACAAAAATCCGCTTTTTACAACTGATGAGCGGATAAAATTGATTAAAGAATGCACATCTCAGTATCCCAATGTTAAAATCGATCAATTCGAGGGTCTGGCTGTTGATTATGCTCATAAAGTCGGGGCGTCAATCATTATTCGGGGGCTGCGGGCAATATCGGATTTCGATTACGAATTTCAGATGGCATTGATGAATCGTCATATGAACGATAGTATTGACACAGTATTTTTTATGCCTCATGAGGATTACACATATTTAAGCTCCAGTACTGTCAGAGAAATCGTTCGGTTCGGAGGAAATATAAACGCATTTGTACCGGAAATTGTAAAGAATGAACTTATCAAAAAACTCAGGAGTAAATAGTGAAACTTTTAGAAGATATTCGAGAACAGGCAAAACTGAGGAAGAAACGGATTGTTTTACCGGAAGCTCATGATGAACGCGTTATTAAAGCAGCCGGTATTATAACGGCTGAAAAGATTGCATCCGTTATTCTAATCGGTGTGGAACAGTCTATAATGGATTGTGCTGTTAAATTAGGCGTGTCATTGGATGGGGTAGTTATGATTAATCCCGAAACTTCCGAGCATCTATCGTCTTTTGCCGAAGCATATTTTGAAAAACGGAAACATAAAGGAGTCACGATTGATCAGGCTCGCAAAATGATGGACAATCCTACTTTTTTTGCTGCGATGATAGTTGAAAAAGATTTTGCAGATGGATGCGTTACGGGCGCTGATACAACGACGGGTAATGTTCTTAGAGCGGCGCTTCACATTATTGGTACCCATCCTGATACGCCGACTGTTTCGAGTGACTTTTTTATGATTTCGCCCGATGGAAAGAATCTCTGGAGTTTTGCGGATTGTGCCGTTATGCCGGATCCGACTGCCGAACAACTGGCTGATATCGCAATTGCCACGGCAGAGACTCATCGGAAAGTCATTAAAGAAGAACCGAGAATAGCGATGCTCTCATTTTCAACAAAGGGAAGCGCCAAACATCCTTTAGTCGATAAAGTCGTCCAAGCGACTGAAATAGTGAAAGAAAAGCGACCGGATCTGATGATTGACGGAGAACTTCAACTTGATTCAGCAATTGTTCCCAGCGTCGGTGAACGCAAAGCTCCGGGCAGCCCTGTTGCCGGGAAAGCAAACGTTCTGATATTTCCAGGGCTGGAAGCCGCAAATATTGGCTATAAACTAACGCAGCGAATTTGCGGCTGTGAAGCCGTCGGTCCTATCATTCAGGGACTCAGAAAACCGATGAATGATCTTTCACGAGGTTGTAGTGTTGATGATATCGTGAATGTTGCCGCTATTCTTTGTAATATGGCTTAATCCGGGGAACAATAATGCCGACATATGATTATTTTTGTAAAAACTGTCAATATGAATTCGAAGCGTTTCAGAGCATGAGCGCCGATCCAATTAAAATTTGCCCAAAATGTGAACAGGCATCCATCATGCGAAGAATTAGCGGCGGAACTGGATTAATTTTCAAAGGATCCGGATTTTATATCACAGACTACACTAAGAAAAACAGCAGCACATCAACAAAAGAAAGTAAATCAAAAACATCAACATCAGCTGCTAAAACTGAAAAATCGACCTCTTTATCAAAAGAAAGTGTGGATAAGTAGAATCTGAAATGATCAGTGATTCAAAAATTAAATACGCTCTTGCCTTATAATGGTAAGAGCGTTGTGTTTTATTACAGGAATTCTTTAGTCGGAAGAATTACTTTTTTGTTCGGTTTCGGTTGTTTCCTTCTTGCGATATAGAATTGCAACAGGAATAATTATCAAATATCCGATTAAGAGTATAATTGGCGCCAGTGACAGTGATCTAAAAGAGTATGTATCGCCGCTTGCCATTACGAAAAATCCGATAATGATTGTCAGAATCCCTATACCAAAAATGATAAAGTTTACTTTTTTAAGCGTTAAATATTCGATGAATGCAGGGGATTTCGATAATTTATTTTTTACTTTAGCCATAACTCTCCATTTCGTAATTTTATTCAACTGCGCAAATATAGCGAATGTTAGTGATACTTAAAATGAGAAATATTGTTCCCGAATAATGTGTGATACTAAAATGATTGTTTTGCATTTAACAGAATACAGAATAAAGTAACGCTGTGATAGAATCTGAAATCAGAAGTTGACAAATGAACCCTGATTGATTAGTTTAATCTGTTACATAATTAAAGGAATTCATTTGAAAGCAGCAAAATGGTGGAATGAAAAAGAACAGGGAATTGAGTGTTATCTCTGTCCCCGTCGCTGCATCATTGCTGACCAGAGTTATGGCGTATGTAATGTTCGTAAGAACGTCGAAAATACCCTGTATACAATCGTTTATGGTCATCCGGTTGCTGTTCATGTCGATCCGATCGAGAAAAAGCCGTTATACCATTTTTACCCGGGCTCACAGATATTTTCCGTAGGAACCGTCGGATGTAATCTGCTTTGTGAATTTTGTCAGAACTGGGACATTGCCCGTGCGAAACCGGATGATACTCAAATGCATAATATCAGTCCCGAAAAAATCATAGATATGGCGCAGAAATCCAACTGTATCGGTATTGCCTTTACTTATAACGAACCAACAATATTCGGCGAGTATGTACTGGATATTGCCACGCTTGCACATCAATCCGGATTACAGACAGTTATGGTTACAAACGGATATATTACACCGGAGGCGATCGATGATATCTACCCATTTATTGACGCTGCCAATATCGATCTGAAGTCATTTTCCAATGAATTTTACCGGCAATACTGTAAAGGAGAATTACAGCCGGTTCTCGATGCTCTGCAAAGGATCAGAGATTTCGGCACCTTTATTGAAATTACGACGTTGATAATACCGGGTAAAAATGACAGCGACAGTGAGTTAGATCATTTAACACGATGGATAGTTGGTAATTTAGGACCGGATGTTCCGGTTCATTTTTCAGCGTTTCACCCTGACTACAAAATGCGGCAACTTTCCCGAACACCAAAAGAAACGCTTGATAAAGCCAGAGAAATCGCAATCCGGAATGGACTTCGATACGTGTATGAAGGAAACGTCTTAGTTGAAAATGAGGATAACACCTATTGTTACTACTGCGGACGCTTACTGATTGAGCGACGATGTTTTTCGATCATTAAAAATAATTTAGAAGGTGATATTTGTAGTTGCGGCAGTAAAATAGCTGTTGTACAATCATAACGAATTTTAGAAATTATAACGGCAACAATTTGAAAAGAGAGACATAGGAGTTGGAATGCTGACACGCTTAAGCATTGAAGTTGATCGTAGTGAATTACTTGAATTTAAGAAGGTTATGCAAAAAATGACTTCCAATCAACCCAGCGTAGAAATTAAGTTAAATTCTGCGGTCAGAAGCATTTGCCGCTTAATTTTAAAAGATATTGATAAATGGGAAACATTTAAAAGCGATAGATGGTAGATTCCTTATCAAAAAACATTGATAATTAAAATGAGTTTTGTAAATTCAGTAACGATATTTTTTAAGAGGATTTCCCACTATGGCAGATGAATCATTTTCCGATTTTGGTAATCCCGAAAGTTGCAATGCGTACCTGATGACAAAATTTGACGATCTTTTACAAGGGATCAATAATCTGTATGGAAAAGAGTTAATGGAGAAACTGTTCCGTCGCCTTGAAAAAACCGTTGCTCAATTTCATAAAGATATTCAGTCGCTAATTAATGAGATAAAAAGTGATGAAACAAAGGAGCCATTTCGTCCGCGGATACCGGTTGGTCCGCAGCCGCAACCAAGCCAAAACAGCGTTGATTTTGCTGTGGTTGAAAACGAGACCAATGAATGGCAACAAAATCTTCAATAACTTTAAATATGAAATTATAGAACTGTAAATTTGGGAGTTGTGAATGAAAGAACTGATTAAAACAATAGTGTTGGTACTACTTGTCGTAGTTGCGATCTATTTTGCATTTGTAGTATCCAAAGTCAACAATCGGATGGATCAATTGAATGTCGCGGATTCTGTTCATGTAATAAACATTGATAGATTTGATCATAATCTGCATGATCTTGATCTGCGTTTTATTGGTCGTGGCAAACATATCCAACAGTTTCAAAGAGACTTAAAAGCTCTTGATCAGAAGCTGGATATAACTGCCAGAAAATTCGACGTGAAGATTGATTCAGTTGGTCTCTTAATAAGTGAATTACGTATGAACACGGAAGCCGAACTGGCAAATCTGAAAAGAGACCATGAAGAAACAGCCACACGTCTTTCACAATTTCAACGTAAGACCGACCGAACTCTAACTGATCTTCAAACAGAGCTTAGTCGTTTGAAACGTGAAAAGAACGACCTTGAAAAACGTGTAAAGATACTGGAAACTCCTCCTGAAGATCCAAAGAAAAAGAAATAGTGAAGCATAATTATAAAAAGCACCCGGCATATGACGACAATGTCGGGTGCTATCATCTTTGGAGGCTGAGAAAATGAAGCAGATTACCTTTCTTGTTATATTAAGTTATTTTCTGATGGGCTGCGGTGGCGGCAAAGAAACCGTTCCGGAAATATCGGTTTCAGAGGACCAAATAGCACATTCCCTTGTTCAGCAGGAAGGTGAAAGACCGACCATATCACCGGAAACATTAAGTCCGAAAGTTCCTCCCCAGAAAATAATATCTTCTTCAAAAGCAGTGCCCAGTATCGCCGCACCCAAAGAAATTAAACCAGCTGAACCGGAACCGGTTGTGACTGAAGAAATTGTTAAAAAAGACACTGTTGCTGCTGCACCTCTTGTAAAAGTGGTGCAGGCTCCAAAGGATACAGTTGTTGCCGTAGTCAAGGAAACAATTCAGGTGGCGGAAGAGATCGCTGCTCCGGTTGCTGATATTATTGAGCGTCCTGCGGAACCGGTATCAACAGTACCGGCAGGGAATTTTCATATCCAGAATCTGTCTTTTGATGATATTTATTATGACGATAAATCCACAATGCCCAGCTCAACATTCAATTCTAACTATTATGTTACACTCGGTAAAATTATAAAAGCCCTGCGCAGCGATCCTGAAATCAAGGTCCGTATTTCCGGTTACACGGACTTTGAAGGATCTGAAAAGTACAATTATCAATTGTCGGAAAAACGGGCTAAAACATTTGGAAAAATCCTGTTTGAACTTTTCCCCGTGGAAATGCAGAATGAAATTGCACAACGTATTGAAATTAATCCCGTAGGTTCCAGAGAAATACTTGTGGAAAGCACCAACAAAATCAGGAGAATTTTTAACCGACGGGTCTCGTTCGAACTATTTTATGGTGATCTGAAAAATAACCCTTATGCTGCTTATATGGATTATAAACCGGCGAAAATCAGCAGAGCCGCTGCTACACCATCAACTTCTGTTAAAACGAGCCATCCATCGAGTAAAGTAGCGTCCATTCAGCAAAAACTCTACGATAAAGCCATGCTGTTGTTTAACCAGAAGCGGTACAATGAATCGATCGATATTTATGAAGAGATAATTCAGATTAACAGAGATCACTCCTTAGCGGATAATGCCCAGTTCTGGATTGGAGAGGCGCTATATTATCAAAAACAGTATCCTGAAGCATTGCAGGCGTATCAGAAGGTATTTGGTGCCGGTGATGGAAACAAGGAAGCGGCTGCTCAGATGCGGCTCGGTTATTGCCATTTCAGAATGAATCAATTTGATCAATCTGCGGCAGAGTTTCGGAAAGTAATTCAGAATTATCCCAAAGCGACGGAAGAAATTCGGAGAGCAGAGATGCTGCTTTCTAAAATCCGATCAAATTAATAGTAACAATTTA